>NZ_QGDO01000005.1:0-300000 GCF_003149185.1 Sediminitomix flava
CACCTCTTCCCATTCCGCACAGAGCAGTTAAGCCCTACCGCGCCGATGGTACTGCCGTAACAGGTGGGAGAGTAGGTCATTGCCAACCTTATTAATGTAGCAAATGCTTTAGCAGAAGCTACAAACAAAAGCTCAGTTAACACAGGATGTTAGCTGAGCTTTTTTGTTTTAAAACAAGGTATAACAAAGCTGACTGCAGTATATACTAGAGCAATAGGGATTAGGTATTGTAATCTATGGATAAAGTTTATAGGTGTAATGAATAGTAATTTCTTAGAATATCTAGCTTGAAAATAAGTCCCCTTTCAAATTTACTGATTGACTAATATAGCAATACTTTATCTAGGTAAAGTATTTCTATCTATTAGAAATTATACTAGAATGTGTGGATTCTAGGGGTTATCAGAGTAAGTATTTATGAAAATAGCTGTATATAAAAAAGAGACTATCTCAATTTGAAATAATCTCTATTACTGAAAATGAAACGATAAGTAGTCTTATCAAAAACGCTTGTCTACTTTTCTTCTTGAAAGCTTACAATACGGAGTACAGTACCTCCCATTGGTTGCAGCTTAATCTCTTGAAGAGTATTATTTTTAGGATTAACTAATTTGGTATGAAGAAATAGAGCGTCAGTCCATAGTCTTTCATCATTTACTTTGTTATTCTTTAGTGTGAAGGTTGATTGTTTAGGTAAGACATAATTTACATGTTTGTCTGAAGTAACATTATAATGTAAATCTCTAAATCCTTCTTCTTCAAAATCCTTAATTTCTTTTGCAACTCCCTCTAAAGATAACGAGTATACGAGAGGACCATAGCTAACATATTTTTTACCCTTATGATCAGTATTTACCTTTGCAGAAGATTCAAATTCCACCTCAAAATGATCACCTTTTGTCCATTTCTTCGATAGTGTGATATAATCACCATGATCTACGATTTGAGCATCAGTGTTTACCTTTACATCATTTGCCCAACTTGGCTTACGTAATGAAATCGCAAATTCATTTTCCACATCGGAATTGATATCAAATTGAATTTTATGCTCAAACGGATAAATAGTATTCTGTTTTATACTTATCGGATTTCCATTAATTGCGGTTTCCATTTCAGAAGGCCCATAAAGATTAATAGTTATTCCATCGTATGATTTCATCATCATTGACTTAACAAAATACGGATAGATTCTACCTGCATTTGGCACACAACAGACAGCCACATCTTGATGAGCTGGTGAGTATTTATAGCGATTGTGGTGTTTTAAATCTGCATTTTTCAAGTCAATAGCACCGAGCATATGTCTTGAATTATCAGTTTTACAATATGCGATAGAATGCTCATGTGGGTGTCTTGCGCCTTGTCCCGCATTGTAAAGCAACCACTCAATTTTATCAGCCCATTTTGATTCTCCAGTTTTCTGAAGCAGAACCGTGTAGGAGTCTAGTAGCTCATGTATGGAACAGTATTCATAGCCAGTTGTATCTGAATCAGAAGTTCTTCCAAAAATCCATTCGTCTCCAATAGGACCTCCACTAGGAGTAAGGGTATATTCCAGCTTTTCCAAATATGAAGTGAGTGCTTTTTTGTATTTCGGATCATTTGAGTGTTGGGCTGCAACAGTCAATGACCTGAGATGTTCGTAGGTATGAACACCATGTCCTTTAAATCGGAAGTCTTTGTCATTCAAGTTTGCGATTTGAATATCGACTTCTGACATTTTGTGTTTATTGTAATCATCATAAAGGAAAATGGCATAATCTAAATATTCTTTTTTCCCTGTAAGTTGATATAGTCGATCTAGCACATCAGTAAATGTCAGTCCATGACCGACGCCAGCATATGGTTTGTCGACTTTAAAGGGTGTTGAGTTGTTTATTGGATAAGATTTCATAGTGAGGGCTACTGCTTTCTCAATAGCGTCAAGAATTTTTTCATCTCCATAAGCTTCATAATAAGCTAGTAATCCTCTGAATAAAGAAGATTGAGCCCAAAGTTCACCATTTTCAGTAGTATGTCCATACCTCAAGTCATCAGCATAAACACCGATATAACCATCAGGATCTTGAGTAGCTAATTTATTTTCTACATACTTTCTGACTTTTTCGAGTGCTTCTTTATCTTCGGTAAGAATGGCATGTCTGATAAGTCCATCCCACCAATTTGATTGTGTTTCAGAGTTCCACCATAAAAATTGTACTTCCCATTCACCGTTATCATCAGTAACTGCACCTACATCTTTAGCTTTTACTTTTTTAGTGAGTCGGTCTTTTCCATAAATGTCATCTTCAACGATAAGATCAGGAACTAGTTTGTCTAAATGTCCAACATATCCTTCTTTTAAGTCATCAGACATTTGTTCGAGAATCCATCCTTTGGGTTTGATTTCTCCGAAATGTAGCTGTTCCATAGATTGAGTTTTATGTTTTTCCTTATTCTTTTGTGGACTGCAAGCAAAAAGTGATGCAAGCAATAATGATGGTATGAAATATCTCTTTCTCATGTGAAGTAGTTGTTCGTTTAGTTTATCAGATGTAACAAAAGTAGAGGATAGAAATTGAGTATTCTCATTGGATTTTGATTGATACTGTGCAAATTTTGATATTTATATTTCACTTTAGAGTTTAATGGGTTAAAAAATGATGTTTTGGAATTAGAAAGAGAACATATAACAACTGATAAAAATGAAAAGACAATCCTTTTTTCAAAATTAAAATTACCTGCTTTTACACCATATTGGCATTTTCATCCAGAGTTGGAACTGACGTATATTGTAAAGGGGAAAGGACTTCGGTTTGTAGGTGATCATATAGCTCCTTTTCAAGAAGGAGACTTAGTTTTATTAGGTGAGAATTTGCCTCATCAATGGGTAAGTGATGGTGAAGATGATGAAGTTGAGACATATATTTTCCAATTTTCAAAAGTTGTATTTTCACAAATTCCAGAGTTTAAAAAGCTTTATCAATTTCTGAACTCAAGTGAAAGGGGAATTCATTTTACAAATCCTTCGATTGAATTGATCGGGAAAATCATACAGTATGAGTCTCAAAATGAATTTCAGCAACTGCTCTTATTTTTTGATATTTTGAATTTATCAATGAATGAAAACTATGAAATTCTTTCGAGTGAAAATGGAAAAGGAAATCAGCAGATTGCGAAACACTCTGAGCGGATTACGAAAGTACTAGATTTTGTTCTAGAACATATGAATAGAGAAATCACGTTAACAGAGATTTCAGATTTTACAGGAATGACAAGCCCTGCTTTTTGTAGATGGTTTAAAAAATCGATTGGTAAAAGTTTTGTTACATACCTTAATCAATTGAGAGTGGAAAAAGCGAGTACATTATTGTGGGAAAAAGATTTGCCAATCTCTCAGATTGCTTTTGAAACTGGTTTTGAGAGTTTGAGCAATTTTAATAGATCCTTTCTAAAGTACAAAGGTTGTTCACCAAGAGAGTACAGAAAGCAGTTTAGCCTTAGTTAGGAGTTTGTTTCAATCTTGCATGTATTTCATGTAAGATTGAATGATTTATCTTATGAATGCTAGGCTCATAGTAAATAACAGATAATATTTTCCCAATATCTTTATTTTAATCTGATTGGGTATCTATTTATATTTGAAAAAAATAATAAGATAGAATTACACTAGCATATGCAAAAACTTCATATTGTAGTTGCTTCATTGAATCCTGTGAAGATTGAAGCAAGCAGATTAGCCTTTTCTCAAATGTTCCCTAATTGTGAGATAGAAATGGAAGGAATTTCTGTTCCTTCAGAGGTAAGTGACCAACCGATGACAGAGAAAGAAACTTTAGAGGGTGCTAAAAACAGGTGTTTGAATGCCCAAAAAGTGAAGTTGAAAGCAGATTTTTGGATAGGTCTTGAAGGTGGAATAGAAAAAGAAGCTGGTGAAATGTCGGCATTTGCTTGGATGTACGTCAAAAGTAAAGATGGAAAAGAAAGTAAATCTAGAACAAGCTCTTTTTATCTTCCTCCTAAGATCACTGAACTTATAGATCAAGGAATAGAACTTGGTGTAGCCGATGATATGGTTTTTAAGAAGACGAATTCAAAACAAAAAGGTGGTTCGGTAGGTATTCTTACAAATGGAGTGGTAGATAGAACATCATATTATACACAAGCCGTAATCTTAGCATTAATTCCTTATGTTCACGCTGAGTTATATGTCTAATTAAAAAAAATATGTCGAATCCGTTTATAGAAGAACTAGCGAAAAAATTAAAAGAAGATTTACCAGGAGCAGATGCTCATTTGAAAATGGCATCTCCAAAGAGAATAGAAGAAAGTTTAGATATACCTGATAATGCCCGAAAAGCAGCAGTACTTATTTTACTTTTTCCTAAGGGAGACTCTTTTGCTTTTCCGTTGATAAGAAGACCTCAGTACAATGGTGTTCATAGTGGGCAAATGGCATTCCCTGGAGGGAAACATGATTTGGAAGATACTGATTTAGTAGAAACTGCATTAAGAGAATGTAAAGAAGAAGTTGGTGTAGAGGTGAGCCGTTCTCAAGTTATTGGAACTCTTAGTAATTTGTATATTCCTCCGAGTAATATGTTAGTGACTCCAGTTGTTGCTTTTGCTAAGTCAAAGCCTGAATATACAGCCGATCCGATAGAAGTGGTTGAGATCATAGAAACTGATATTCAGACTTTAAAACACCCCAATACCAAAAGTATGCAAAGCATCGATTTAGGTCTGATGAAAATAAAAGCACCAGCATTCATGGTAGATGAAAATGTTGTTTGGGGTGCTACAGCAATGATGCTGAGTGAATTGTTGGAAATAATCTGATTTATTTTTGATAAGCACCTAAGTCGTATAGTCCCCCTTTTGGACGTTCTTTTCCTTCAATATCTGTCTTCACGCCAAAGTCATATAGATTTTTACCCTTATCTCTTAAAGGAGAAGTGGCTTGAAGACGGAAATTCATATTTTCAACATCAGTAAAACCTGCCTCTTTTAAGTCTTCTGCATAGTAATTATTGGATACATCAAGGATTTTCTTATCAGACTCATGTGCGAAATAAAGGAAATCTCTTTTGTTGTTGAAACGTTTTGATTTTACGTTAATAAGAATGTTGTTATAAACACGGTCTACGGAATTCTTTTCTGAAGAAAGGCTTTTGTTGTTTTCTAATCGGATGCCATGTCTTCCAGTATTGACGATTGTATTATTCATGAAACAATATCCGCTACGTCCCACTTCTGCATCTAGATCATTGCAGTAGATTCCATCAAAACCAACATCACAGATTAGGTTATTATAAACCCATACATCTCCAATACCTTTGATTTCAACACCCATTCCTGCGCCTTTTCTGATGATATTATTGTAAAGTTTAGCTGAAGTTTGCCATCCTAAATAAATACCAGTGTTTTGGTAAAGTTCATCTTTTGTTCCATAGTTATATACTCGATTGTTATAAATGCTACCCCCTTTAACCACTCTATTTACTTGAATACCATCCCAACCAGAGTTTTCTACATGGTTATTATAGATTTCAAGGTCTTCAATATTGTGAGGAAAGACTTTTTCTTCACCGCATTTTAGTTCTCCCCCTGTATATCCAATATACATTCCTTCACCACCAGTATTTCTGATAAAACAGTCATGGATTTTGATGTTTTTTGCCACAAAGTTTCTCTGCCAGTAGTCTGGCAAATGACATTTGGGATCAGCTTTGGCAACAATTCCAGCAAATGGAATATCTGCAATTTCGATATGATCAATTTCATAATCTGTAGATATGCCTTCTACAACCACTCCACTTGAAGCAATGCCTTCTCTAGTCTCAATTGCAGTGACAAAAATACCTCTTTCAATATTCTGATCACCCGTTCCACTTAATCTGAAGTAACGAGAATCTTTAATGTATAAACTATGATTCCAAGGTTTTTCGCCAATGGTTACTTTTCCTCCACAGTTGATAATTGAAATTGGTTTTTCAGTAGTCCCTACTATATTTTTCAGATTTAAGTCAGGGTAGCTACCAGATTGAAGACAAATAATATCTCCTGGTTTTAAGATGAGTATTACATCATTTTTATCTTTACTTTCTCCTGCACCATTTACAGAAGTAGTGCCAACGGGAATAACGTGATCACAATTACAGTCTGCTGTTTGAGCATTGGCAGTACCTATTACCAAAAAAAACATAAATAGCATGCAGACAAATGTGGCAAACAAGAAGTCACCAATCATTTTCCTCGGTTCTTGGTAGTTCATAGCGTAATAAAGTTGGGTTCTCTAAAAATAGTCTGTTGAGTAATTAGCTTTTGTGTTTAAACAGTACTTAGGTGAGTTTGGTGGCAGAAAAGAAAGAATTGAGTCAAATCAGACAACAGATTCATGAATGATGACTATTGTTTTTGAATGGAAAGCTGAAACCAATCGGATGTGAGTTGGACTATCTCAGAGACTTGTAGTTCGTTTTCAAAGAATTTTTTATAACTACCTCGTGCCCAGATAAACTGTTTTTCTCCTTTTAATAGTTCAAAGAATTGCTGTGTTCCTTCATTTGATTGAATTTGTTTACTGTGTATGATTTGAATAGGAGTATTTACTTTTTCTACATCTTTCATTGAATCAAACTCAAGTAATTCTGTCGCTCCCATTAATACCATTTTATTTTCCCAGTTTGGAACATGAGCATCACGTAGAACCTCAAAGTATTGTTGATTGAAAGAGATATTATTAATATCGGAGCTGTCATCAGGTAGGCAAGAAATGTAAATGACTGTTCCATTCTCATCAAATACTTGTTTTGCCTTTAATGAAGCTTCTTTGAACTCATTCAGATGACTTTCCCCTCCAAAAATCTTTATTCTATCATTTTCAGAGTAGAAGGATGGAATAACCATAGTCGCAGATTTTACAAGGGTTTCTTCCTTCAGAGCTTCAATCAAATAGTTACAGCCTTGTGTGAAAGAGAGTGCATAGATATTCTTCGAGTCTACTTCTGAAAGTCTGTTTAAATACTGAATAGCCTCCTTTATATCAGTAGCCCGAATAGACATACTTCCAAAATTTCTAGGATTTCCATCACTTTCACCAATATTTCTGGGGTCATAGCAAAAGCATACAAAACCCAATTCTGCTAATCTTTTAGCAAAAGAAGCAGGGTAGTGTTCTTTATGAGTATTCCACCCTCCGACAATTACGATAGCAGGTAATGGATCAGAATAGTTAAAGTTGCTAGGGAGGTAAAGGTTTCCAGAAACTCTAATTCCTTCTACTAAAAAACGAACTTCTTTAACAGTAGGTGGTTCTGGATAATCGAGATCGTAACCATGAATAAGAGTAATTGGGTTGAAGTATTCTATATAGTCGGTAATGAGATTTTCTTCATCAAAAGTAAAAAAACAAACATATTCATTATCATATTTTTTACCCTCTTTAAGCCGCATTCTACCGCTAGAGATAGCAACATATTCATTCTCATTTATACTGCTAACTTGGATATGCTGATAATCCAATCGTTCAAAAACATCAGGAAGTGAACTCCACTTAGCGTAAATTTTATCTCTGCCAAGAAGAATTTTAGGATAAACGTTAGAGGCATATGGGTTACATACTCGAGCATCTTTGGAAAACAGCTTGATCCATTCATCAATATTTTTCTCTTCCAAGAATTGATAAAAACGATGAACGAGAGAAATTCTATCCGACACAGTCATATAGCTAAGATCAGAATTAGTCTAGGTTTTATTTATGGGTTCAGATAAGAAGTTAGGGATTTGGAAGGCAAAAAAAAAGGGCGTTCAAAAAGTAAATTCCTCCCCAATTGAGAATACAATTTGAACAACCCTTAATGATAGGTCAATAAGATCGGTTATAGACTTTCATTTACAGTATACATCACTGATTCAAAGGTGCACATTCTTATCGTAAAAGTCTATCCCCCTTTCTAGGTATATTTAAATAAAATCGGAGATATTTTAGCTAAAAAAACTTAAAAATGAATGTTAACAGTGCGGGATGGTAATATTTGGTTGATGAATCAACTGATAAAAGTATTTTCTAATAGTATTAATATTTTTAGAAGAACATTTTAGGATGATGTAAAATACAGGTTATATATAACTTGAATTTTTTATTCATCCCATATTCAAAATTTTCACCCCAAACTGCTTTTTCTAGTTATTTAGACACATTTTTTTCTTCAACTTTGAATAAAACCAATCAAAGAAAATATGAAACAACTTTTTAGTATTTACCTTTTTCTAATGTCAATAATCTTAGTGTCTTGCCAAGTACACAGTCAAGAAGTTAAAAATGAGAGTTTAGAGTTTGAATTAAATCAGCTTATTCAACAAGAGTTTGAGGAAGGTAAGTTTGAAGGAACTATTACTATTGGTAATTATGACGAAATTATTTTTCAAAGAGCAATTGGGGTAGCTGATAGATCTTGGGAAATTCCAATGTCGATGAATGTCAGATTTGATATCGCCTCTGTGAATAAATCATTCATTGCTGGTTTAACCCTTAAAGCTGTCGAAGAAGGTTTACTGAGTTTAGGTGATAAACTTGTCAATATTCTCAAGGAATTAGAAATCGTATATACTGGGAGTTTTAGTGATTCTATTACCATTCATCAGATGCTTTCACATACTTCTGGTTTACCCGATTATAATGCGGTACCCGAAGAGCTATCAGAAAATTTCTTCATAAATTTTAAGAGGAAACGATTTAGTAATACTGAATATGTGGACTTCATTAGTAAACTACCTGTGGTAGGAAAACCCAAAGAAAAATTTTATTACAGTAATTTTGCCTATCATTTGCTCCCTATTTTATTAGAAGAACTCTACAATAAGAGTTTTTCAGAATTATTAATTGAGAAAATCACAGAGCCACTACAATTAGCCTCAACTCGGGCTTATACCCAAAATGAAGAAATCCAAGACAGCTTAGCCACGGCTTATAATTATCAAGAAAAATCGGGTAGATGGTATGAAAACGATTTTATTGATTTGAGTTTAGGACGTCGTATTTTTTCAACTTCAACAGACTTATATAAATGGGGTTTAGCAATGGATGATACTACATTTCTTTCACACTCTTCACTAAAATTGATGAAAACGAATCATTTGAAAGAAGTCTCAAATAGCTTGTCTTATGGATATGGTTGGGTTGTTTTTGATGGAAAAGGGAATTATGAGATGGGAAAACTTCCAATAGCTAAAAAGTATATTATTCACGGAGGAAACACAGGTGGTTACAAAGCTATGCTTGTTAATATCAACTCTGGGGAGTGGGTGATTTCTTTCTTATCAAATATTGGCTCACGTACAAATGAGCTTCAGCTTGCCGAAAAAATTGTTCAACTTTTAAATAAACAATCAGATGAAAGCTAATTTTTTAATACTCTTCATTTTAAGTTTTTACTCAGTTGGTCATGCTCAAGATGTTGTAGGTTTTTGGGAATTCCAAAAAGTAACAGTAGGAGAAGAAGTGATGACTCCTGTTGCCAAATGGACTAAAATTAATGCGGATCAGAGTTTTGAATCGGGAAATGGTTGGTTGCAAAATGGTAAAGGAACTTGGACTTTCGATAAATCGACTAATAAGTTTACGCCTACACAGTCTTTGGGGTTATTGGATGAGTTTGGGGGATTTACGGTTTCTTTCAATAAAAATAAAATGATATGGACCAGGGAGGAAGAAGGAATGGCTGTAGTCGTGACATTAGTCAGAATTATTGAAAAGCCTAAATCTACGGCTGATAAAGTAGTTGGACTATGGGATTTGGTAGAAGCACGCCAATCTGATGCAGATATTTTGTCCAGTTTTGATGGAGAAGATAAGCGTTACCTTTTTATAAGATGGGATAGAATAGTACTTGAAAGAAATGAGAAAGGGGAGAAGTCTACAGGGTATTGGCATATGCATGGGCATAAACCACTTTTGACTATTATGCCACATTCTGAAGGTAAAGATGCAGAATCATGGAAAGTTGAAGTAAGTGATTCTACTTTGAAATTAGTCGGAAAGTCTGCAAGTAATAAAGAAATGGTATTTACTTATCACCGATTACAGCACTTTCCGAACTAACTAATTTTTCATTTTCATATTAAAGGGGTTGAACTTTTTAAGGCAACTCCTTTCGTTGTTGAGACTAAATGTATTGTATTTTAATGAGGTAATTTATCTCTAAATACTCCGTAAAGAAATGTACCTAAAACAGATCCGAAAATTACGATCAGAATAGACCAAATTCCTTTACCAACTAAGATAAACATAGGGCCAGGACATGCTCCTGTAAGTGCCCAACCTAATCCGAATATTGTACCTCCAATCAAATACCTAGCTATAGACATCTGTTTAGGTACGAAAGTGATATTTTCACCTTCAATAGATTTGAATTTATATTTTTTAATGAGGTAAACGATCCCGATGCCGAGTAGGACAGCACTACCGATCACTCCATACATATGGAAAGATTGGAAATGGAACATCTCATAGATTCTGTACCAAGAAATTACTTCTGCTTTACTTAGTACAATACCGAAGAGTGTACCAGCCAATATAAATTTTAGATATTTCATTTGTTGTTAGATTAGGGCTTAGAATAAAATAGGTAATATAAAATGGGTCATGATGAGTCCTCCGATAAAGAAGCCTATAACAGCAATTAAAGAAGGTAATTGAAGGTTGCTCAAACCAGAAATAGCATGACCTGAAGTACATCCGCCCGCATAACGTGTGCCGAAACCAACTAGAATACCACCGATAAGAAGAATTAGAAATCCTTTAATGCTAAATGCATTTGAGAGACTGAAAATTTCTTCGGGTAAATAAGAAGCACCTATGTTTTCAAAGCCAAGTTCTTGTAGACTGCTTATCGTTTTTTCGGATAAAGAAATAGTTTGATCTGGTGTGAGAAATTGGTTGGCAAGGAAACCACCTAATACATTACCTAAAAGAAACATTAAATTCCATTTCTGACTTTTCCAGTCAAATCTGAAGAATTCTGCATATTTACCTCCTCCTGCTATTGTACAGATTGTTCTAAGGTTTCCAGAGATTCCAAACTCTTTACCAAAAAACAACATCAAGAACAATGTAAGAGCTATCATAGGGCCTGCTACATACCAAGGCCATGGTTGTGTAATCCAATCCATTTTAGAAATTATTATTTGTCAGTTTATTAATTCAGACTTTAGAGTATTCTACTTCTGTAGAACAATGAAGTCTGAAAGAGTATTTTATTTGTTAGTAGCTATTAAGTAGTAAGTTGGATTGGGGAATACCATAGAACGTATTTATCAACGTCCTATGGTATTTATTAAGCTTTTAATTCTATGCAAGAGTCGAAGGGCAAACAAAATCCGTTTTTGGAAGATTTGTGTTTTTCAAAGCATTGTAACCTCCAAGTATATTAACCATGTCATGAATATTATTTCTTTTCAGAATTGAAATAAAAATCATTGAACGGTATCCTCCTGCACAGTGCACGTAGTATTTTTTATCAGAATTGACTTTATCTAAATTTTCATTGATGTAATCTAGTGCTAGGTGCTCAGCTCTTTCAAGATGTTCAGCTTGGAACTCTCCTGGCTTACGAACATCAAGAATATTGATATTTTCTTGTTCTAAGTTTGCTAGTCCTTCAGCAGAAATTTCATCAACAGTAGCAACTTCTTTGCCTTCTGCTACCCAATTTTCAACTCCACCTTTTACAAATCCAATCGTATTGTCATAGCCAACTCTTGAAAGTCTTGTTACAGCTTCTTCTTCTCTTCCACTTTCTACGACCAAAATGATAGGAGATTTGATGTCTGTAATGACTGCTCCAACCCAAGGCGCAAATTGACCGTCAAGACCAATGAAAATAGAATTTGGAATATGTGATTTTGCAAATGCTCCAGCCTTTCGAACATCAAGGACAATAGCTCCTTCGGCTTGTTTTTTTTCTACTTCCTCAACGGTTAAAGCTTGAATTCCTTGTTGAAGAACATCTTCAAAGCTATCATAACCGTCTTTATTGATCTTGGCATTTTTAGCAAAGTATTGAGGAGGAGGTAAAATTCCGTCAGTAACTTCTTTTACGAACTCTTCCTTGCTCATATCTTCGCGAAGTGCATAATTCACTTTTTTCTGATTGCCTAAAGTGTCTTGAGTCTCTTTACTCATGTTTTTACCACATGCTGAACCTGCTCCATGACCTGGGTAAATAATGATGTCATCTGGCAAAGTCATAACTTTTGCTCTCAATGAATCATAAAGTAAACCTGCTAAATCTTCTCTTGAAAGGTCAGATTTAATTGCCAAGTCAGGTCGCCCTACATCGCCGATGAATAAGGTATCTCCAGTAAACAGACAGTGTTCTTTTCCATTTTCATCAAATAATAAAAAGGAAGAAGATTCCATCGTATGACCAGGAGTATGCAGAACTTTGATTTTTATTTTACCAAGTTCCAGTATTTCTCCATCTGTAGAAGAGTAAATATCATATTGAGGAGCTGCTTTAGGGCCAAAAATGATTTTAGCACCTGTTTTCTTTGCTAGATCAATATGCCCAGAAACGAAATCTGCATGAAAATGAGTTTCAAATATATATTTGATTTTAGCTCCATTTTTTTCTGCTTTATCCAAATATGGAGCCGTTTCTCTTAAAGGATCGATGATGGCAACTTCTCCCTCAGATTCGATATAATACGCTGCTTCTGCAAGACAATTTGTGTAAAGTTGTTCAATTTTCATGACTGGTAGTTTCTTGTGTTTGTTCAAGATTCCGATCCTATCACGCAAAGTTGACTATTTTAATCGTCAGTTTGCGTAACAAAAGTTACATCGGAATTATTTTTTTCTATTGTTAGATTGAAGGACAATGTCCTTGACAGTGGTTCCTTTGTGTTTTTCGTAATAAAGTACGGCTTCATCTACATTCATGAAGAAATGAGAGTCACCTACTTTAGAAACATAATTTGTTCGAATAAGTACATCTCTGACGGGGCCATTCAGATTTGAAAAACTTAATTGAATACCTCTTTTTTGGAGTACTTCAAATAGCTCATCAATCATTTCTAGAGCCGTGTAATCAATTGTACTTATTGCTTTGGCATTTATAATTAATGTTTTAGCTTTTTCTTTTTTCTGTAAGCATTGTAGAATCTGTTTTTGAATACGATCTGCATTTGCAAAGAATAATTGACCATCAATTCTAATGATCAAAATCTCATCATTCTGAACCGTATCATATCTTTCTACATTCATGTAAAAAGTGGTGTCTGGTATGCGTCCAAGTACAGCAAGATGTGGTTGAGATGCTTTATAAATCACAGAAAGTAATGAAGCGAGAATTCCAATAGCTATACCTTCTTGGATGCCAATAAATAGCGTTCCTAAAAATGTAATTAGCATCATTCCAAAATCTTTAGGATCAGCAATCCATAGTCTTTTGATGGTATTGAGGTCAATTAAGCTGATTACACTTACTAAGATAATTGCTGCAAGAATGGTATTGGGCAGATAGAAAAATGGCTTCGTTAAGAATAGTAGAGTTAATCCAACAATGAAAGAACTTATAATAGATGCCAATCCTGTTTTGGCTCCTGCTTGATCATTAACGGCCGATCTCGAAAATCCACCAGTTGTAGGAAAGGCTTGAAAAAATGAGCCAACAATATTAGACAAACCTAAAGCAATTAATTCTTGATTTGGAATTACTTTATAGGATTTGTGTTTGTTTTGGAGACTCTTAGAAACTGAAGTAGCTTCAATAAATCCAATCAGAGCAATGATAAAAGCATAAGGAAATACTGCCTTCATTATTTCAATAGAGATGTTCGGGAATTGAAATGTAGGTAGTCCACTAGGAATTTTTCCTAGAATAGTAACTCCATATTCTTCAATGTGGAACAAATAACTACCAAAGATGGCAAATATTAGAATGATAAGAGCTGCGGGAAGTTTTGAGTTAATTCGTTTAATGAATTTAATCCCAAATATCCCAATTAAACCAATTCCTAAAGTCGTTGCATTTATATAGGAAGTTTTAGCGATTATTTCAGTAATAATCTGATCTATTCTTCCACCTTCCAGATTAATCCCAAATAGATGTTTGAGTTGACTTGTTGCAATTATAATTGCTGCACCTGTGGTAAAGCCTGAGATTACAGCATTGGACATGAAGTTAGATAAAAATCCTAGTCTAACTATGCCCATCAATAGTCTGATGAGTCCAACTGATAAAGTTAGAATAATACTTAAGCTAAAAAGATCGTAGCTCGAAGTTGATAACGCTCCTAAAGCAGAGGCCGTAAGTATTGAACTTAGTGCTGTAGGAGCAACAGACAATTGTCTAGATGACCCAAATATTCCATAAATTAATAAAGGGAATAGAGATGAGTAGAGTCCGTAAATTGGTGGTAGTTCAGCGAGCATTGCATAGGCCATCCCTTGTGGAATTAGAAGAATTCCTACGGTAAGCCCTGCAGATAGATCACCTTTAAATTTAGAGGAAGAGTATTCCTTTAAATCTAAAAAAAGAGGTGAGATAGTCATTTGTGTAAAATAATAAAGTTGCTTTAGATTAAGCTTAGAGAATGATTTCAATCTGATTTCTGCCCAGATTGATTTTATTTTCTTTTTCTAACTTCTTCAAAATTCGAGATACTACAACTCTTGAAGTATGTAGATCATAAGCAATTTCTTGATGTGTAGCTTGAATTTTAGTGGAACCGTTTACATAGGCTTTATCCTTGAGATACTTCAAGATACGTTCATCCATATTCATGAATGAAAGACTGTCTATGGTCTGAAGCATTTCTCGCATTCTGAAATCAAAACTACTCAAGACAAATCTTCTCCAAGAACTATAGCTTACCATCCAATGGTCCATTAGGCTACTAGGGATAAGAACTAAGGCTGTTTCTCCTTCAGCAATTGCACTGATTTCACTAACAGAACCACTTAAGTAACTATTTAATGAAAGCGCACAAGTATCTCCTTTTTCTAAATAATAGAGTAGAAGTTCATCACCTTCTTTATCCATACGAAGGATTTTGATCGCTCCTTTAAGAAGAAGTGGGATACTATTCATATGCATTCCTACATCAAAGAGTTTTTCTCCGTTTTCAACACTTCGAAAAATCCCTTCTTTCTTGATGTCTTCCATGAGTTCTTTTTCAAAGATGAACCCATATTGTTCTTGTAATTCTTTTTTTAGATCGATGTTAGTAGACATTGTGTAGTGTAATTGTGGATAATTGTTTTTTGAATAAACAAGTATTAGGTATTCTTTCCTCTCATCAGGTGTTGAGATTATTACAAATATACAAATGATGATATGTTTATATAATGATTTGAATAAAATTGTTCATTAAACAAAAAAGGACTTGCGTAGTGCAAGTCCTTCTTCAATTTGTTGACGGAGTAGTAATGGTTAGTTTGATCTTGATGTCAATTTGTTAACTGTATCCACCAAGTTGTCAAAATTAAGAGGTTTTGGAAGGTATTCATCAATACCTACAGCTTTAAAATCGTCTTCAGAATAGTTTTTAGCATTACCAGTGATCGCTACAATAGGAATATTAGCTTTGTCTGGATCACCCAATGAACGAACTCTTTTAGCACACTCCATACCATCCATGATAGGCATGTTGATGTCCAAAAGGATTGCATCAAAAGGTTCTTTATTTAACTTATCTAAAACTTGTTTACCGTTTTTTACTGATACAATTTTGTAGTTCTGGAACTGCAAAACTTTTTTTGTGATATTTTGGATTACAGAACTATCTTCAGCAATTAGGATCTTTTTGTCACTCATTGATTACCGCTTTATGATGTGATAAATTATTTTTATTCCGTGAATTTAATTTAAAAATAAATTTTAAGGAATTCTCTTACATCAGAAAAATGTCGATTGAATCTTAAAATAATTTAAGTATTAGGTAGAAAAATCTATTATTTAAAGGATTTTGATACTTTTAATCCTATTAAAGTCCTAAAATTCTAATGTAATTTTTTTTGTATTCTTCAAAGGCATAAACAGCTTCTTGAAACTGACTTTCTAGATCAGAAATGTCGTCATTTTTAAGCTTTTCCTCTGCTAAACGAGCTTGATTGGCTAATCTGGCAACCCCTAGTGTACCTGCAGTACCTTTGATAGTGTGTAGAACAGATTTGGCTTCAGTAATATTTTTATTTCTTACAGCGTCTTTGTATTCCTCGATTAATCCACTTGTCTCTTCCTCAAATTCTTCATAAGACATCTTGATAATTTCGTTACCTCCATATTTTTTAAGTTCATTAGCCACTTCTACTTGAATAATAGGAAGTGCTGATGATTCATCATTAGATGTCTCATTTTCAGTTTCTATCATTGTTACCTCTTCCTCACCATCTTCTGGTTTTTGAAGTATCCATAAAACCTTGTCGATAAGTTGTTGAGGACGAATAGGTTTTGCCAAGAAATCATCCATTCCTGCTGCAAGAAATTCTTCTTTTTCTTCACTCAAAGTGAAAGCGGTCATAGCAACTATAGGAGTCTTGAAGTGTGGGAATTTCTCATGAATCGTTTTTGTAACCTCAATACCATTCATTTCAGGCATTTGAATATCCATAAAAATGACATCGAAAGTTTTTACCTCTAAAACTCTGATTGCATCTTTTCCTCTTTGGAAGGTCTGAACAGAACAACCCGCTTTATCAAGAATTGTCTTAGCTACCTTTAGATTGGTCTCGTTATCATCAACCACCATGATTCTAGGTGATCTTAAGAATGATTTTAAGAGTGTATTAGAGTCAACGTCTTCTACATTTTGAGGGATTTTTCCTTCGGTAGCTTCAACTTCCATCGTAAATGTGAAAGTACTTCCTTTTGCAAAAGTAGACTCTACCCAAATATCACCACCCATAAGCTTACTCAGTTCTAATGAAATAGCAAGCCCTAGGCCAGTACCTTGATTTTGTTTTGTATAAGATTCTTCAACTTGACTAAATTCTTTGAAGAGCTTTTCAATATCCTTTTGCTGAATTCCGATACCCGTATCTTTTACTTCAACAATTATGATGAATCTCTTGTGGAATTTTTTCTTAGCCTTAATATTAATCGAAACGCCTCCTTCATCGGTAAACTTTATGGCATTAGTAGTCAAGTTATTGATGATTTGGAAGATTCTTGTGTCATCCCCAATGAATACTTCAGGTACTTCATTAGACATTGTATATGAGAAATCAATGCCTTTGTTTTGAGCATTGCCAAGGTTCATGGCATGGATGTTATCTAAAATAATTTTTAGAGAAATAGGCTTTTCAGAAAGCTCCATTCTACCTGCTTCAATTTTAGATAAATCGAGAATATCATTTAGAATCGTAAGAAGCGTGGTTGAAGACTTTTTGATCGTACTGATATAGTCTCTTTGTTCTGGGTTTAGAGATGTATATCCCAAAATATCTACCATACCAATAATTCCATTCATAGGAGTACGAATTTCGTGGCTCATATTTGAAAGGAATTGTTTCTTAACTTCAAGTGCTCGAAGTGCCTTTTCTTTTTCTTTTTCAGCCTCCTTGTGAGCTTTTGTGAGTTCAGTAACATCTCTGGCTAAACCATCAACCCCTGTAGGCCTACCTTTATCGTCTTTGATTAGTCTGAAATCAATGGCAATTTCTTTTAACTCAGAGCGAACAGGCAGAGAAATATGATAGTTTTTTACAGTTTGGTCACTGAGAAGCAACTTCCAAATTCGTTTTTTCTCAGTTTTACCGAAGTAATAGTCTGATATAGATTTATGAATGACTTTATGATGACTTTCACCAATCAATTCTTTAATTGAAGGGCTAATAATCATGAATTTACCATTCATATCAGTCTGGAAATATACATCTTGAAGGGATTCAAAAATACCTCTAAACTTCTCTTCACTTTCTTTTAAGAGTAGTTCAGATTGTTTTTTATAAGTAATGTCCTGCCCGAGACCTGCAACTTCTACTATTTTATTTTGAACAATAACAGGACTCAAGTTGATTTCCCACCACTTATGTATCCCATTTTTATTCGGTATTTTTAGTTCAAAAGTAGTTGATTCACCTTTGAAAGCCCTTTGGTATTTATCGATGAAATCAAACAGTTGATTTCCAACATTGAATTCCTTGAATACAGGAATCATTTTCATTGAGTTTTGCACTTTGGTATTGAAATTCTCAAATAGTTTCTGTGCAAAATTTTGGTTATGTCTTATGAGCGTATATTCTCTATCGATAGACCACATCAAGAATGAACCACTTTCAAAAAATGCTCTTAATCTTGCTGCGTGGCTAGATAGTTTTTGACGATTCTGATTCCTTACAATAAAACTTGTAAGCTGTCCGCTCACGTATTGTAAAAGCTCTAGGTTTTTTTTCGAGTATTTTGCAGATGATTCAAAAGATTGCAAAACCATCATACCGATCAACTTGGTTTCAAGTTTTAATGGTATTCCAATCCATACTTTGGGTGTGTTCTCAGTTTCAATACCCAAAGGTTTAGCGACCTTCTTAATGATATCGTCCAACATAATCATCGGACGCTGTTGCTTTATGCATTTTTCATTAAAAGGCAGAAGATGAGTGCTTTTTTCCCTTAGACTTTCCTCACCAAAATAAAAGCCTTGTTTCAGTTTGTAATATTCTTTTGAATTGTTTTCATCCAACAAAAGAATCTCAAAACTTTCTAAGTCCATTACATCGCCAACAAACAAAGAAAACTTATGGAAGAAATCTCTCATTGAAATTTGACCTTCCTGAATTTTGGCAATGTTGGTATAAATTGTTTGAGACTTTTCTATTCTGACTTGGCTAGTTACATTTTTGAGGATTGCTCTATAAATATATCTATCGATGTCAGTTTTGAATTGACAACTAATACTTCCTTCTAGTAAAACTTTGTAACCATCTTTACTAATTAGATCAAACCTGAAATTGGTGAAACTTCCTTTCAGCTTTAGAAGAGAAAGAATTTCTCTTACCGCAGAAACTAGAGCCGTATCTACAATATCAAATAAGTTTATATCAGACCAATCAGGGTAGTTGAGGGTAGTGACCCAAGCGGTATTGGCAAAAAGAATTTCTCCTGCTTCATCAAAGCTTAGAATGAGGTCATTGGACATATCAAAAAACTCCATGTACTCTTCCAAGTCTGAGTTGTTTTTGATAATACTTGTGACATTTTTAAGCTGATGCTTGAGCTCGTTATTTTCTTCTTTTAGGAATTCTAGCTGAGATTTTAAATTAGCAATTTCTTCGGCAGAGGTTAATTCCTGATTGAAAGAGTCCGTTGTCTGCAAAATATTGGTCTTTATGTCCGAAACTTGATCAATTCTAACTAGCTAATAGTTAGGTGAGTTATTAAGTAAGTAGAAAAAGGGAATGTTCTTCTCTTTGTATAAGATAAGCATTTAATCAATACTATCTCGAATAAATGTACATAACTAAGTTGTTATATCCATATTTAAATTATCTCAATCCTTAATTCATTTTTGATCTAAAAAATAATTGCAACTATCGTACGAGATAGTGGTTAAACAATAAATAATAAACAAGAGAACAAGACATGCAATTAAGACTGAGAATTATTATTACAATTTTCCTTTCGATAGGATTCGTGAATTTTTCTTTTTCTCAAAAAAATAAGAAAATGGATATGGAAGAAAATTTAGAAATGATCACACTTGGCGCAGGCTGTTTTTGGTGTGTAGAAGCTGTTTTTCAAGATTTGATTGGCGTAGAAAAAGTAGAGTCAGGCTATTCTAATGGACAAGGAAAAAATCCTACTTACAAAGAAGTTTGTTCGGGTACGACAGGTTATGCTGAGGTTGCCCAAATTACTTTTGACCCTACAGTCATTTCACTTGAACAATTGTTAGAAGTTTTTTGGTATACACATAACCCGACGACTCTGAATCAACAGGGAGCGGATAAGGGTACGCAATACAGGTCTGGAATTTTTTATGCCAACGAAGAACAAAAAAATATTGCCGAGCAATCTAAAGCAAAGGTTGAAAAAAGTGGTTTGTGGTCAGATCCTATTGTCACTGAAATTACTCCACTGAAAGATTACTACCCTGCTGAAAATTACCACCAAAACTACTATAATAACAATTCTCAGCAGCCTTATTGTCAGATCGTGATAGCCCCAAAGTTGAAAAAATTATACTCAGAATATAAGCACTTACTGAAGAGTCAGAACTAAGTTTTTATGGATTAATTATTCAATGTAGTTTGTAATTATTCACATTGAATAATTAATTCTTTTTTTACACTTAAAATTTTTCCACTTATTTTGGCACTCACAATTGACAGACTTAGGATAATTGAGAGAACCAATTAGAACTAAATCACATCTGTATTTCATTTTAAATTTGAATACATGAGTGATAACTACCATCAACTAAAAGATTGTTAGGTTTTTAGAGACTTTGAATTTCACCATCATAACTGAAATTAGAAGATTCTGATTGACGAATCAATAATTTAAGGTCTTTGTCAGACTTAACTACTATTAAAGTAAATATGAATATGAAGAACAGCTTAATTTTACTACTGTCCTTTTTCTTTATGGGACACATGGCTTCTGCAGCCAAGTATCAAATTGATCATTTAGAGCCAAGTACATGGTGGGTAGGAATGAAAAATCCTAAACTACAATTATTGGTTCATGGAGAAAATATCTCAGAACTCCGTCCTGAAATCAAATATGATGGAGTGACTTTAGACCAAGTTTCTTTGGTTGAAAATCCGAACTATATGTTTATTGACCTGACAATTGCAGAAAGTGCAAAAGCAGGTAAGTTTGAAATCGTTTTTACAAAGAGCGGTAAAAAAGCCTTGTCTTATACTTACGAGTTGTTAGATAGAGCTAAAGATTCAGCAGACAGAATTGGTTTTAATAATACTGATGTGATGTATTTGATTACGCCAGACCGTTTTGCAAATGGTGATCCATCTAACGACTCTGTAGATGGAATGGCAGACAAATACAATCGTGAAGATGATTACGGAAGACATGGTGGAGATATCCAAGGTATGATTGATCATTTAGACTATATTGAAGACATGGGGTATACAGCCCTTTGGGTGAATCCTATGATCGAAAATGACATGCCTAGCTCTTCTTATCATGGTTATGCAATCACTGATTTTTACCAAGTAGATGCTCGTTTTGGTTCTAATGAAGACTATAAAAAATTAGCTGATGCCTGTGATGAAAGAGGTATTAAGTTGATTATGGATATGATTATGAACCACTGTGGTTCAGAGCACTGGTGGATGAAAGACCTTCCAACTTCAGATTGGTTGAACTTCCAAGATGGATTTAAACCTACAAACCACAAGCGTTCTGTAACTCAAGATCCATACGCTTCTAAAGCAGATACAAAACTTCACTTTGATGGATGGTTTGTTGAAACAATGCCTGATATGAACCAAAGAAATCCATTCATGGCTACTTACCTTATTCAAAATACAATTTGGTGGGTTGAATATGCAGGTCTAGAAGGTATCAGAATGGATACTTACCCTTACCCAGATCAACACTTTATGGCAGACTGGACTGAGGCTGTAATGACTGAATACCCTGAATTTAATATTGTAGGAGAGGAGTGGACGACTAATCCAGCACTTGTTGCATACTGGCAAAGAGATAAGAAGAATGCTAATGGCTACACTTCTGAGCTTCCGAGCTTGATGGATTTCCCAATTCAAGATGCACTAGCAAAATCATTGAATAGTGATCATACACAATGGGGGCAAGGTTTTAACTTGCTTTACGAAATGCAAGCAAATGACTTCTTGTATGCAGATCCTTACAATTTGGTAGTATTCCCCGATAACCATGATATGGATCGTATCTATACGCAATTGGAAGAAGACTACACTAAATACAAATTGGCAATTGCCTACATGCTTACTACAAGAGGTATTCCTCAAATTTATTACGGTACAGAAATCTTGATGAGCCACATGGGAACTAGTTCTCATGGTGCATTAAGAGCTGATTTCCCTGGTGGATGGGAAGGAGATAAAGTAAATGCATTTACAGGTGAAGGTCTTGATGCTAAAGCTAAGGAAGCACAAGACTTCAATAAAAAGCTTACAAACTGGAGAAAGACAGCTACAGCTATTCATGACGGTAAATTGACTCACTTTGCTCCAGCTGGAATGGACGGAGGATCATACGTTTATTTCAGATATGACGACAATCAAAAAGTAATGGTTGTATTGAATATGGGAGAAGATAAAGAATTGTATTTGGCAGATTATGCAGAAGTACTTGATGGAGAAACTAAAGGTACGGATGTGATTTCTGGTAAAGAATTCGACTTAACAGCAGGTACATTTACAGCTCCAGCAGGAGAAGCTTTAGTACTAGAGTTGAAATAATCTTCCTATATTTTATAAAAAAGATCTTCGTTTTCTGAGAGCGAAGATCTTTTTTTTATCCCTTAGAATTGTCTTCCCTTTCCAATTGTTGAATGAGAAAGAGTTCGAATGATTTACAATTAGTTGTAGATGAAGGGAATAGAATAAAGGACTTTTTTACACTAAAAATCAATATTTTAGCCTTTGCTCATAATCACTAAAAATAGGAGTGCTAGTCTTGTGTAAGAGGCGATAAAAGTCATTTTTTTTATATCCGTTGACCTTCTAATTTTACAGCGTTTTAGATTTAGAACTTCATTATTGCTGTATTAGCATCAAAATATAATAACTAATGAAAAACGTAGACAATTACAATTTCGAAGGCAAGAAAGCCGTAGTAAGAGTAGACCTTAATGTACCTCTTAATGATGATTTTTCAGTAAGAGACTTCACGCGTATCAATGCGGTAATTCCTACTGTACAAAAAATCTTGAAAGATGGTGGTTCTGCAATCTTGATGTCTCATATGGGACGTCCGAAAGATGGACCAGAAGACAAATTCTCTCTTAAGCATATCGTTGCTCCTTTGTCTGAGAAATTAGGTGTTGAAGTAAAATTTGGTGGTGACTGTATCGGTGCTGATGCAGACGCGATGGCAGCTGATTTGAAAGCTGGTGAAGTAATGCTACTTGACAACCTTCGTTTCTACAAAGAAGAAAAAGCTGGTGATGAAGAGTTCGCTAAGAAATTGGCCTCTCGTGGTGATGTTTGGGTAATGGACGCATTTGGTACTGCGCACAGAGCTCACGCTTCTACTGCTGTAATTGCTAAGTTTGTTACTGACAAAGTAGCAGGTTACACAATGGGTCGTGAAGTTGAAGCTTCTAAGAAAATCTTGGAAGAAGGTGAAAAGCCTGTAACTGCGATCATGGGTGGAGCAAAAGTATCTGACAAAATTTTGATCATTGAGAAAATGATGTCAGTAGCTAACAACATCATTATTGGTGGTGGTATGGCATATACTTTCTTTAAAGCACAAGGTGGTAAGATCGGTATCTCTCTTTGTGAAGAAGATAAATTAGACCTAGCGAAAGAATTGCTAGTGAAAGCTAAAGAACTAGGTGTAAATATCTATTTACCAGTTGACTCTCGTGCAAATACTGGTTACTCTAACGACGGTGAGTGCAAAATAGTTGACAACATGGATATCCCTGAAGGTTACATGGGATTGGATATCGGACCAAAAGCTGAAGCTGAGTTTGTAGAAGTAGTGAAAAACTCTAAGACTATCCTTTGGAACGGTCCTATGGGAGTTTCTGAATTCTCTAACTTCGCTAACGGTACTATCGAGGTAGCTAAAGCAGTAGCTGAAGCAACTCAATCTAACGGAGCTTTCTCATTGATCGGTGGTGGTGACTCTGCTGCTGCAATCAATACTTTAGGTTTCGGTGACAAAGTATCTTACATCTCTACAGGTGGTGGTGCTATGTTGGAGCTTATGGAAGGTAAAAAACTTCCTGGTATCGCAGCTTTGGAGGACTAATTTGAATCAATAATAGTTTTCTAAAATATATCCCCTAAGTACTCCGGTATTTAGGGGATTTTTTATGTTTTCATACTTCTGAAATCAATTCATCAATTTACACTCTTGAACCCTGAGTAGCCTAAGTGTTGTTCTAGTTGAGTATGACTAAAGAGTGATAATAGTGGAATCTTAAATTTTTACTTAACTTTGAGGCTACGGTAATATTTATTATTTCACCAAGACTTATTTGTAGAAGTAAAACCTTTTTGGATGCCTGTATTTGAATTAGAGCAAGATAGATTGATGTTTCCTCCTGCTTATTTAGCAGATGAATCGGGTTTACTAGCTGTAGGAGGAGATTTATCTCCTGACCGATTAATAGAAGCATATGCAGAAGGCGTTTTCCCGTGGTTTAATCCTGGCGAAGAACCATTGTGGTGGTCACCAAATCCTAGATTTGTATTGTACCCCTCTAAGATCAAGGTTTCTAAAAGTATGCGTCAAGTTTTACGAAAGAAGAAGTTTCGAGTAACATTTGATCAGGATTTTGAAGGAGTAATTTCTGGTTGTGAAGAAGTCTATAGACCGGGCCAACAGGGCATGACTTGGATTTCCGATGAGTTGAAAGCTTCATATACAGAACTTTTTAATAAAGGCTTTATTCATTCCGTAGAAGTTTGGGAAGGAGATGAGTTAGTTGGTGGATTGTATGGAGGAGTAATGGGGAAATGTTTCTTTGGAGAATCTATGTTTGCCAAAACAAGTAATGCTTCCAAAGTTGGATTTATAATATTAAGTAAGAACTTAGAAGAGCATAATTTTGAATTAATTGATTGCCAAGTACACTCTAATCATTTGGAAAGCTTAGGTGCTGAAATGGTAAATCGAGCTCAGTTCTTAAAGGTTTTAGAGCGAAATCGTCAAAAGAAGTTTGAGAAGAATTCTTGGGATAAACACTTCAGAACAGATTTTGACTTTTAATGTTTCATAGAAAATCCCTTTCAGTTATGATTCAAAATACTGAAAGGGATTTTATTTATACCAAAGTTTAGATTTCTATTTTCTACTTCGATTCAATTAGAAATTTAAAATCTTCACTTGTTCTACTCGGAATGAATTTCGTGAATTTGAATTCGGTAATATCATGTATTTTGAATGGGTCTTCATCCATAATTTTTTCTAAATCGGATTGACTTTCCATATTCGATAAAATGATTCCCCCTGTTCGTGGTTCTTTCTTTCCAGAGGCAATAAAGTTTCCTAGTTCATATTGCTTATTGATAAATTCTAGATGTTCACTCATGTATTTATCAGCCATTTCCACGGCAACCTTGTAAGTCAATTCAATGATAATCATTCTCTCTTTTTTTAGTTTTCCAAATCTTTAAATAAGATCTGAGGATATCTTTAATTTCTCAATTTAGTATTTAAATCAGTGCTTTTTGATTTTAGCTGAGAAGAATGTTTTTCAATAAAAAAATCCCTTTCATTCCATAAAGAATAAAAGGGATTCTTGGCATTTAACTCAGATAGTTTAGAATTGGATTGCTGTATTCAATGCAACTTCCATCATTTGAGTGAAGCTTGTTTGGCGATCTTCAGAAGACAATGCTTCATGAGTAACCAAACTATCGCTTACAGTAAGAATCGCTAAGGCTCTCACGCCAAACTTAGCTGCGTAAGTATAAAGAGCAGTAGCTTCCATTTCAACAGCTAATACATTATGGTCTTGCCATTTTTTCATAGCACCTTCATCTTCGTAGAAAATATCAGATGTAAATACATTTCCTACGTGAGGTTTTAATCCAATTTTTTGAGCTTCATCATAGGCTGTTTTAAGGAGGTCAAAGTCAGCTACAGGAGCAAATGTATGACCTTCAAAAGTTCTATGATTGAAGTTACTATTTGTAGAAACTGCTTGTGCCAATACCAAATCTTTTACATTAACTGCTTTTTGGTAAGAACCACAGCTACCTACACGAATAAGGTTTTTTACACCATATTCATTAATAAGTTCGTGAGAATAAATCCCGATAGAAGGAACACCCATTCCTGTACCTTGAACTGAAATTCTTTTCCCTTTGTATGTTCCTGTGAAGCCAAGCATGCCTCTTACTTCATTGTAACACACAGGGTTTTCGAGATAGTTTTCAGCAATAAATTTTGCTCTTAGCGGGTCTCCAGGAAGAAGAATTGATTCTGCAATATCTCCTTTCTTTGCTGCTATATGTACACTCATCGATATTTTCTTTTTCTTAAGTCAGTTTATTAATCTAGATAATAGCTTTTGTGAAGCTATTCTCAGCACTTTTATTTAAAAGTACATCTTCAATTGTGGCTGCGATATCAGTAAATGAGTTTCTGAAACCAATATCTTCAGCTTTTATATTTTTACCATATACCAAAATAGGAATATGCTCTCGTGTATGGTCTGTACCTTTGAAAATCGGGTCATTTCCATGATCAGCTGTAATGATAAGCATATCATTTTCTTTCATTGCTGAAGTGATCTCTGGAAGACGTTGATCAAACTCTTCTAAACATTGTCTGTAACCTTTTACATCTCTACGATGACCAAAGTGCATATCAAAGTCTACAAGGTTAGTGAAAATGAGTCCTTTTTTATCAGTATTGATATATTCAATCGTGCGATCAATACCTTCTTGATTATCTTTTGTACGTACTGAGTCTGTAAAGCCTCTTCCACCAAAAATGTCAGAAATTTTACCTACAGCCATGACGCTCTGATTTGCAGATTTTATTCTGTCCATCATCGTTTCACCGATTGGCTCTAAAGAGTAATCATGTCTATTAGGTGTACGAGTATAATTACCAGACTCTCCGATAAACGGTCGAGCAATTACACGTCCGACATTTAGCATTTCACGAGCAATTTCACAATAGCGATAAAGTTCATCGATTGGTACAATCTCTTCGTGTGCTGCAATTTGGAAAACAGAATCTGCAGATGTATAAATGATTAGTTTACCAGTCTCAACATGTGCGTCTCCTAATTCGTCGATGATAGCCGTACCAGATGCTACCTTATTCCCGATTGTTCCCCTTCCGGTTTTTTGCTCAAATTCATCCATGATCTCTTTAGGGAAACCATTGGGATAGGTTGGGAACGGTTCTGTCAATGTTAAACCTGCAATTTCCCAGTGACCTGTGGTAGTGTCTTTACCTTTGGAAACTTCTTTTGCCATACCGTAGGCAGCTGTAGTTTGCTTCAAAGGGTTTAAGCCTTTAATTGGAGCAATGTTTCCAAGCCCCATTTTGTGCATATTTGGAACATCTAAACCAACTGCATCAGCAATGTGACCAAGTGTATTTGCTCCTAAATCCCCGTATTCATCAGCGTCGGCAGAGAAACCTATCCCAACACTGTCTAAGACTACGAGAATGACACGATCTATATTTTTCATTATTTCTTAGTAACTATCTCCAGAAACTTCTTTTCCTTCCATAATGGCAATACCATTACTCGTTCCTAATCTGCTTACACCCATGTCGATGTATTTTTTCGCAGTTTCGAAATCTCTTACTCCTCCAGAAGCCTTTAGTTTAGCTTTACCAGCTACAGCATCTTTCATGATTTGGATATCTTCAAAAGTAGCACCGCCTGTACCAAAGCCTGTCGATGTTTTTACAAAATCAGCATTTGCTTTTACAGAAAGCTCAGACGCCAATTTCTTTTCATCATCGCTCAAATAGCAAGTCTCAATGATAACCTTCAAGAGATTAGAACCAATAGCTTCTTTAATCGCCTTGATTTCTTCATAAACAGCTTCAGATTTTCCTGATTGTAACCAACCTACATTGATCACCATATCAATTTCAGTCGCGCCGTTTTCAATGGCATTTTTAGCTTCAAAAACTTTACTTTCAGTGCTCATTGCACCAAGAGGGAATCCGATTACTGAACAAACAGCAACTTCACTTCCTTTAGTATGCTCTGCAGCCAAAGGAACGTATGAAGAATTTACACATACTGAAAAGAAATTGTACTTTACTGCTTCTTCGCAAAGCTTAATAATATCAGCTTCAGTAGTAGTCGCTTTCAGTACGGTATGATCTATATATTTATTGATTTCCATTGTATTCGTTATTTGTTCAAGTAATTGAAAATTTGTTTGATCTCAGAAATTTCGATGTAAGGAAGCTTAGCTTTTTGAGCCTCATCTACTTTTTCATGTTCCCAAGTTGTGTGATAGGGAATATGTATGGCTTGACTACCAATATTTATGAGTGGAAGAACATCTGATTTTGCAGAGTTTCCAATCATTAAAAATTCTTCTTTAGCGATATTATACTTATCAAGAATTTGTTGGTAGGTCTTTTCATCTTTTTCACTTACAATCTCAATATGATCGAAATAGTCTGCTAGCCCCGAACGAGCAATTTTTGATTCTTGATCGAATAAATCTCCTTTTGTAATGATCATGAGTTTATAATCCCCATGTAATTCTTTAAGAGTTTCTTCGATTCCATCTAATAAATGAACAGGATGTTGGAGCATATCTTTCCCCCATGAAATTATTTTATGAATTTCATCACCTGTAATTTGACCATTTGTAAGTTCAATTGCAGTTTCAATCATGGAAAGCATAAAGCCTTTTACGCCATAACCGAAAATGTGCAAGTTTTTGATTTCTGTGTCAAAAAGCTTCTTTTTTAGCGTTTCCTCAGAGGTGTAGTGCAACAAAAGTTTTGCGAACTTATCTTCCACTTCGTTAAAGATTGGTTCGTTCACCCACAAGGTGTCGTCAGCATCAAAAGCAATTACAGAAGGTTTTGTCATTAACTCGATTGATTAGAATTTCAAAAGTTAAAATTAAATTCGGCGCAAATCTATGAAATGATTGTTTCCAAAATGACTTTAGGAGCAGAAATCTCTTCTTCTAGGATTGTATAGGCATCTTTTACCATATCCATGACATCTTCTAATTGATGATCTGAATTGAAATAAAGTGTCGCTAGTCCGTCACCTTTTTCTATTTTATCACCTACTTTTTTATGAAGAATGATTCCAACGCTATGGTCAACTTGGTCAGTTTTTGTTTTTCTACCTGCACCTAGTTCCATGGCTGCATTTCCGATTTGGTCAGCTACAATTTTGTGCACGTAACCATCCACCGTACTTACAACTTCAATTGTCTTTTCAGCAACAGGAAGGAGAGTGTAGTCATCGACAAGTTTTTCATTTCCGCCACTTTCCTTAATGAATTTACGAAGGTGTTCTAAGGGTTCTTCTGTGCCGATAAGTGCTTTTACTTTATCTGTTGCTTCTTCTATACTATTTGTATCTCCTTTGATAAATAGTGCCGTTGCAACCAAATGAATTACTAATTCAGTGAAGTCTTTAGGGCCATTTCCTTTTAGTGTTTCTATCGCTTCAATAAGTTCAAGACTATTCCCGACACTGAAGCCTAAAGGTTGATCCATATTTGAAAGTACCACAATCATTTTTCTTTCGAAGTCTTTTGCGAGTTGAAGCATCGTTTTCGAAAGCTCTTTGGCTGTTTCGGTATCTTTCATGAATGCACCACTACCTACTTTAACATCGAGAATGATCCCATCCGCATGAATTGCAAGTTTTTTACTCATAATGCTACTTGCAATCAATGGAATACTCTGTACGGTTGCAGTTACATCCCTTAGTGCATATAATTTTTTATCAAGTGGAACAATGTTCTTTGCTGCACCTGCAATCCCGATTCCTGTTTGATTGATTAAAGCGTTTAAATCAGTTTCATTTTTAGCAAATTGAAAACCTTCTATCGCTTCAAACTTATCAATTGTTCCACCTGTATGTCCTAAGCCTCTACCACTTAGTTTGGCTGTAGCCATTCCTAAGCAAGCAATAAGAGGGGCTATTGCAATACTTGTTTTATCACCAACACCACCTGTAGAGTGTTTGTCAATCAGAAAAGCTTCAACATCATCAAACTTTATGGTTTCTCCAGAGGCAATCATTTCGCTTGTAAGCGCAAAAATTTCTTCGTTGCTCATTCCATTAAAGCAGATAGCCATAAGAAATGCTGCCACTTGGTAGTCTGTGACTCCTCCATGTAAATACTCTTGGAAAAAACGACTAATTTCTTCTTTGCTAAGAGCTTTATTATTTCTCTTTTTATCTATTATGTCTACAGGTCTCATTGTGAAGTGCGGTTTCTATAAATAGGAATGCTTACTCAATAAGGTAAATATTGAATTTGATGAAGAAGTTTCTATGTCAGTATTTAGAGTAAGACTTTTAATAGTACAAATATCGTATTTTAAGAAAAGGGTTCAACCAATTCTGAAAAATGTTAATTCCGAATAAAGAATATGTTAGACTATCTTAAAGAAATACAGTAGGTTGTATTTTTTAAGACTTAAGTTAAAAATTATATATTAAATTACATTAACGTTTGAAATAGAAACCACAAGGCTTTTTTGTATCCATTTGCCATATGAAAAGAAATAATAAAATCTTTGTTTTTACAGTGTTTGCACTTGCTTTAGGTGCTTTCTTATTTTTTAATAACTTCTTCTCCACACAAAGTATTTTCCTCAATAAATATGAAAATAAAAAGCTACAAAATGTTCTGAAGTTACAATTAGCCAGAGATACAGAAGCTTTGGAGAAGTTGTACCAAAAAAGTAAAAGTGCAGAGATTAAAGCTTCAATTATTTCTGCCTTAGGAAAAATTCAAGACCCAAAATCGGAGTTTTTTTTAATGGAGGTGTTGAAAGATACTTTAAGTGATCTGGAGAGTAGAAAAGAAGCTGCATTTGCTATTGGTCAATTTAGAAACAATAAAAATGCTGCAGATCTAACAAATCTGATTACTTCTGAGTCAGAGAAGTCTTTTGTTGATGAGATGATTGTTGCTCTCGGGAAAGTGGGAGGAGAAGCTCAGCTTGATTTTTTGGTTCACTTAAAAGAAAGCAATCATCAATATGCTTTTTCATGTTTACAAGGCTTATCTGAATTGTTAGCTAAAGGCATTTATAATGAGCAAGCTGTATTTAACATATTAGAAAAATTTCTTTCAGAAGATGAAATGTACAGAACTTTGGGGGCTCAATATTTCAGTAGAGTACCAAATCTTGATGCAGTCATTCCATACGCCTCAATTACAGGCTTAATAAATAATGAAACAGACACCGATAGCAGAAGTAAACTAATTCTTTCTTTGCGTCATTATCCGAAAAATGGGGATGTAAAGAAGTTTTTATTGAATCATTTAGAAACGGAAAAATCACCTTTAGTATTGATGGAAGCATTACAAGCTTTAAATTCATTTTCTTTGACTTATAGAGAAAAGAAAAAGGTGATACCTAGTCTTTCAAGTGAGAATAAAGGTGTCTCATATTACGCCTCAAAGTTGATAGCTGATAAAATGATAGCTTGGGAAGTGGAGTACTGGGAAAAGGTGATTGATAGGATTTCTTATTCAAAAGCTAAGTCTATTTTATTGGCTTCAATGGTTAAAAATAGTAATAAGAAAAGTGTTTTGGCTAAAGTGAAATCACTTTACTCTTCTTCCTCAAAAACACACGAAAGAGCATGGTATTTGGATGCGTTATGTAAGGATACGACACAATGGGAGTTGGCTACAAAAGTGATTATGCAGGATACTTCACAGCAATTGAAAACTTCTGCGTTACAGTCTTTAATTAATGCCTATAAGCAAAGTGATGAACAGGTTGTAAAGGCTGTATACCCTAAAATTGAAGAAGAATTTTTAGCCATGTTGAAAGTTATGCTAGAATCTAATGATGAAGGGCTGATTTCGATAGCGGCTTCTTCACTAAGAGACCCTGTTTTGGGCTATAAAAGACTGATAGAAGATTATGAATTTTTGTATACCACTAAAGATAAGTTAAGATTACCTCTTCAATACGAAGCACTATATGAGTTGAATAAAACGATAGCTTATTATGAAGGTAAAGACGAAGAAAATTTAGATCCTTCGGTATTTCTGAAGAAAGAGCTTAACACCAAAACATTAGCAACTATCCCTTCAGATGGGATTGTGAAGGTAGAAACATCAGAAGGAAATATCTTTCTAAGATTGAACCTAGAAAAGTCACCTATTGGTGTTCAGCATTTTGTGGAGAACTTACATAAAGGATACTACAACCATAAGCGTTTTCATAGAGTAGTTCATGATTTTGTTGTGCAAACAGGCTGCCACAGAGGCGATGGATTTGGTACTGATGCTGAAGAATTGATTCCTTCGGAATTTACTTCAGATTATTATGAAAAAGGAACTGTAGGAGTAGCTTCATTAGGAAAGGATACAGAGTCTAGTCAGTGGTTTATTACTTTGACCGATACTCCAAGATTGAATGGGAGATATACAGTGATTGGGAAAGTTATTCAAGGAATGGATGTTGTTGAACGACTTTCTGAGGAGGATTATGTTCTAAATGTGAGTTGGGAAAATAATCATCTTCTGATCTAATATTTGAAATGACATTATGTAAACAATGGCGTATCAATAATGAATTGATACGCCATTTTTGTATTATTTATTCTTCAATAGGAGGCATGTCTTTGGATTCGATTAGCTCACCTTTGTTGTATTTTTCAACTTTGGTCAAATTGCCTTCCTCATCATAGTACTTCCATTCTCCTAACTTCTTCAAAAGGTAAAGTCTTCCTTCTTTTCGTATTTGTTGATTAGGATAATAATATTTGGCTGCGCCGTAAATTTTACCCTTGTCGTAAGTTATTGTCGACTTGATCTGTCCACCTTTTTCATCAAAATAATTAACGACAAGTCCATGAATCCTTTTTCTCAGATAAGGCTCTAGAGTTTTAAGATTACCACTTTCATAATAATATTTCTTAGGTTCTACGATCTGTCCTTTCGTAAATTTGGTTTCTTCTTTGATTGCGCCAGTTGGGTGATAGCTTTTCCAAATGCCTTCTTCTCTTTTATATTTTATGAATGACTCACTTTTCAGTTTTTCATTTTCATAAAACTCTTTAATCTGTTGATCGCGTTCTTTATTGCTGTAAACAATTACAGATTTTAAAATTCCAGAAGGATAGAAGGTTTCTGATTTTCCTTCTTTTAGATTGTTGGAATATCTGAAAATGTATTCTTTGTTTCCATTGGTGAAATAACCTTTTGAAATGCCATGAAGTTGACCATTTAATGTCTCTGCTTCACGAATGAGGGTACCATCTTCGGTGTATTCTTTAAAGTATCCTTTCCCAGATGGGATTGTTACAACCTCCTGTTTAATTTGCTTATTCTGATAATAGATTTTGTAATTATTGGTGTTTTTTCCCGCTTCAAAATTTGTTTCAGATTGAAGCGTTCCATCAGAATAGTACGTCTTTCTAACTCCTTCCTCTTTTCCGTTTTGATAAGGAGTTTCTTCTTTTAAAGCGCCATTTTCATAAAAAGACTGAGTAATCCCTTCTAGTTGACCTGCTTTAAATTGACTTTTGGTTTTAATGGTGTCACTGAGGTAAAAAGTAATGAACTCACCATCCATTAAGTCATGGTGATAGTGACCTTGCTGTATAATTTTACCATCTCGATCAAAAGCTTCAACAGGTCCTTCTCTTAGGTCGTTTTCCATTTGGTAAACACTCATGATATTTCCATTCGGGTAATATTCCTTGAAACTACCATGTCGTTTTCCATTTTTCATGCTCACTTCAGCATTAACACTGCCGTCAGGGTAATACCTTTTAAGCTCACCTTCTAATTGACCTTTGATATAAAAACCTTTTGCTTTTACTCTTCCGTCAAAGAAATAGCTTGCGAATTCTCCCTCTTCAAGTCCGTCTTTATAAAATTTAGAAATACGTGCTTGTCCATTTTCGTAATATTCAATGTATTCCTTTTCTAATTTTCCGTTCTGAAAAAAGGCTTTTACTTCAACGTTATTGAAGTTTGAATCTGGGTAAAACCTAAGATATGCTCCATGTTTTATAGAATCGGGAGAATCTATTATGATATATTTTTCTTTTAAGATTGCTTGGTTAAGATCAGAATAGGTCTTGATTTCTTTGGTTTTAATTGGATTATCTTGAAGCCCTTTGGCATAAGTGTTTGATATTGTGAGTAGAAAAAAAAGTGTGGTCGTAATTATAAATCTCATGGCTTGGAAATGATTTTTCGCAAAGATAATGAAAACGATATATTGGTTTATTCTAAACCCCATTTTACGAATATTATGCCATGAAAAAAGCCTGTCTTAAATGAAGACAGGCTTTTGTGATATTTTATGATGCTTGTTGATTTCCAGTATGAGCATCAGATACTAAGAATTTGAATCCGATACCGTGAACATTCAAGATTTCAATGCTTGGATCATCTTTAAGATATTTTCTTAAACGAGACATAAACACATCTAAACTTCTACCTTTATAGTAGTCGTCATCACCCCAAACTTCTTGGAGAATGTATTCACGTTTTATCAAACTGTTTTTATGAAGGTACAAGAAGCGTAATAGTTCTGCCTCTCTCGTTGTTAATCTTCTAGTTTCTTCTCCATGACTCAACTTTTGGTAAGGGAAGTCAAGGATGTAGCTACCAATATTAATTTCAGATTGGTTTTCTACTTTCGTTTGGTCAACTTTAGGCTCTTGCTTCTGACGTTTTAAGATCACTTCAATACGAAGTAATAACTCTTCCACGTTTACAGGTTTCGTGATATAATCATCGGCACCAATATGGAAAGCTTTGATCTTATCTTTAGGCAAGTTGTTTGAAGACATGAACAAGATAGGAATGTACTGGTCAACAGCTCTGATTTCCTCAGCTAAAGCATAACCGTCTTTATGAGGCATCATTACGTCAAGAATACAAAGATCGAATTTGAATTTTTGGAATTCTTTTAGACCACTTACACCATCTTCGCAGTGGTGTACGACATAACCTCTAACGTCTAAATATTTTTTTACTAGGGAAGCGATAATTCTATCATCTTCTACTAACAATATTTTTGTATTTGCATTCATGTTCAAAAGGTTATTTGGATATTAATAAATTTTATTGTGAATGATTATGGGATATTAAGCCATTAACACATATCAAGTGCGTTTTCTTTTTACAAAAGACACGTTTTTTTCCGTTATAGTTTACATTCATTCACTACTATTAACATTAAAAGTTGATAGATAGTCTCATTTTAGTAAACTTTTTTCGCCTGTATATTCCAATAAAATTCTCATTTTTAGAATTCTATTACGGTTGTAACTCCTTCAAAAATTTTCTTACAGAACAATAAATTTCATCTAACCGAAACAATTTTAGCTAGAAATAATTTTTGCTTACGTAATAAATAATGGATTTTTAAACTTTACTGAAACAACTCTAGCGATGACTCAAATAACTTTCAAAGAAAAAAATAAGCGGAAAACACTTTTGTACATCATCTTGTCATCCATTTTCCTAACGAATGCGTTGGTAGCAGAAATGGTAGGAGGTAAGATTTTTTCACTTGAATCACTTTTAGGTTTTGCACCAGCTCAAATTCCACTTCTAGAAGGCGTAAAGCTCGATTTTAACCTGACAGCAGGGGTGGTTTTATGGCCAATTGTATTTGTGACAACAGATATAATCAATGAATATTTTGGGGTAAAAGGAGTAAGGCGAATTACATTTATTACTGCAGGACTAATAGCCTATGTATTTGTAGTGATTTGGATAGCAACAGAATTACCTCCAGCTCAATTTTGGTTAGATGTCAATGCGACTGATTCGGCGGGGAATAGTTTCGATATAAATGAAGCTTACTCTAAAGTTTTTTTACAAGGAATGGGAATCATTGTAGGCTCATTGGTTGCATTTTTAATTGGGCAATTACTTGATGCTTGGACTTTCCAATGGCTAAAAAACATTACTAACTCAAAGAAAGTATGGCTAAGAGCAACTGGTTCTACGCTGATTTCTCAGTTCATTGATAGCTTTGTGGTACTTTGGGTTGCCTTTTACGTTTGGGGAAATTGGGAATTAGAAATGGTAATTTCGGTGGGTATAATCAACTACATTTACAAGTTCTTAATTGCAGTTTTCTTGACGCCATTAATTTACTTGGGACATTATCTGATCGATCGATATTTGGGAGAGGAGCTAAAGGAAGTAAATGAACCCTTAAGTGTTGAATAATTTAAGGGTTCATTAAGGTCTTTTACACAAAATAGATACCTAAAATACCTGCAAGCATGATTGCTTTACAGTAGCTACTTAACCAAGCAAACTCTTTTACAGTATCTGCATTATAGAGTCTGTAAGCTAGGTAAAGTACAGGTACTAACAGAAATATTAAAAATATATTGAGAGCACTGAATTCATAAAGATGAATCAGTGCTCCTGTGCTTATAATCAATGTGGAAATAAGAAAATAGATCAAGTATTTTGTTTTTCTAATCCCCCAAACAATTGGAAGCGTCTTACAACCAAAAGCTTTATCTCCTTTCAAGTCCTGAATGTCTTTGATTATTTCCCTTATCACTGTAGTTCCAAAAGCAAATAATGAATAGATGTAGATTAAGGCATAGTGATCGTCTACATAAATTCCGATGATAAGAATACAAAGTGAAGTAAGTGCCGCTACACATAAATTACCAATGAAAAGCATCCGTTTTAGCTGATTGGAGTAAAGCCAAAGAAGAAAGGCACAGATAAAGCATATTACCCCAATTTTTATAGAGACGCTAGTACCAAGGGCTATTCCAATAAAATTGAGGAAAGTATGTAAAAACATGGCTTTCCGTCTTGTGAGTATTCTTCCGATAAAGACTCGGGAAGGTTTATTTATGGTATCAATTTTTATATCGTAATAATCATTAATCACATATCCTGCAGCCGCAATTAAAGTGGTAGCTAATACCACTCTTGCAAATAAAGGATCGGTAAGAGATTGCAACCAATCAGCTCTAGAACCGATCACAAAAATTCTTAGAAAATACTGGGTTAGTATCATCATGATCAAATTATTGATTCTGATGAGCCTTAGAAAATAGGTTGTTTTTATTCCCAGATAATAAATTTTTCTCCTGACGTTCATTGATTTAGTATGATCAAATGTTTGAAGTTTTAAACATCTAAACTTTATTTTAGTTAGTGTTTAGTATTAAAATATGGAAAACTTTTTAGGTTTTTGACCAATTTTATAAAAGTGATTAGTAACTTTCACTGACTATTAATACAAATAACTAATTGCAATTTACAATTCTAAATTAATGGAAAAACTTAGATTAGCCATCCAAAAGTCGGGTAGGTTGAGCGAAGGCTCTATGGACTTGATTAAAAAATGTGGAATCAAGGTAAGTAACGGAAAAGGAAAACTTAAGGCAGAAGCTTCAAACTTCCCAATCGAATTCCTTTTCTTAAGAGATGATGATATTCCTGGTTACGTGGCAGATGGTGTCGCTGATATCGGAATTGTTGGAGAGAACGTTCTTGTTGAAAAGGCTAAAGAAGTTAAGCTTATACATCGTTTAGGATTCTCTAAATGCAGATTGTCTTTGGCTATTCCGAAGTCTGAAGAATATTCAGGGATCAGCTATTTTGAAGGTAAAGACATTGCCACTTCATACCCTAAAATTCTTTCTGATTATTTAAAAGAGCAAGGCGTAAATGCTCAAATTCACGAAATCAGTGGGTCTGTTGAGATTGCTCCAAGTATTGGACTAGCTCAAGGGGTTTGTGATATCGTAAGTTCGGGTAGTACTCTTTTCCAAAACGGATTGAAAGAGGTTGAAGAGATTTTCTTCTCAGAAGCTGTAGCAGTGGCTAGCCCAGGTTTATCTGCAGAGAAACAAGAAATCTTAGACAAATTATTATTCAGAATTAATGCACTTCAAAATGCAGATAGTAACAAGTATATCTTGTTAAATGCACCTGAAGAAGCAGTTGATAAAATTATTTCTGTTTTACCTGGAATGAAAAGTCCTTCAATTTTACCATTAGCGCAAAAAGGCTGGGTTTCTATGCATTCTGTGATTAATGAGAATGATTTCTGGGATAAAATTGAAGAGCTAAAAGAAGCTGGAGCCCAAGGTATTTTGGTTGTCCCAATCGAAAAAATGGTACTATAATGAAGGTATTCAAATACCCTGAAAGAACAGCTTGGTCAGAAATTCTCAAACGTCCTGTCATGGACTTTGATGAAATTGTTGATCGAGTTGTTCCGATCATGGAATCTGTTCGTACGAGAGGTGATGAAGCTGTAAAAGAATTTGCTCAAAAGTTTGATCAAGTAGTCTTAGATGAATTCTTAGTTTCTGAAAGTGAAATCGAGGACGCTATTGCTAACACTGATGAGGAGCTTAAAAAAGCAATTCAAGTTGCCCATCAGAACATTAAGACTTTCCACGAAGCTCAGTTCGAACCTGTGAAGTTGGTAGAGACTATGGCAGGGGTAGAGTGCTGGAGAAAAAGCGTGGGAATTGAGAAAGTAGGTTTGTATATCCCTGGAGGGACTGCTCCACTTTTCTCAACAGTTTTAATGCTGGGTGTACCTGCTATTTTGGCTGATTGTAAAGAAGTGATTCTTTGTACTCCTTCCAACAAAGAAGGAAAGATCAATCCAGCTATACTTTATACGGCAAATCTTATTGGGTTAAAGAAAATCTATAAGGTAGGTGGTGCTCAAGCTGTAGCTGCTATGACTTACGGTACTTCATCAATTACAAAAGTTGATAAGATTTTTGGTCCAGGAAATCAGTATGTTACTGCTGCAAAGCAATTGGCTATGAAAGCTGGAGTTGCGATAGATATGCCTGCAGGACCATCTGAGGTTGCTGTTTGGGCTGACGAAACTGCTCATCCTTCATTTATAGCTGCTGATTTACTTTCTCAAGCTGAGCATGGTGTCGATAGCCAAGTGATTTTGGTAACTACTTCTGAGGAGTTAATTGCTAAAGTCTCTGATGAAGTAACTTCTCAATTGGAGCAATTACCTAGAAAAGAAATTGCGGCAAAAGCATTAGAGAATAGCCATATAATCCTTTTGAAGGATGAAAAAGAAGCGCTTGACTTGATCAATGAGTATGCAGCTGAACACTTAATTTTATCTTTGGATAATGCTGAGGATGTAGCTGAGCAAATCATTAATGCTGGTTCTGTATTTATTGGTCACTACACTCCAGAATCGGCTGGAGACTATGCTTCTGGGACCAATCATACTTTGCCAACATATGGTTATGCAAAAAGTTATAGTGGGGTATCACTTGATAGTTTTGTAAGGAAGATAACTTTCCAAAAGATTTCAAAAGAAGGGCTAAAAGTTTTAGGCCCTAATGTTGAAATTATGGCAAAACATGAAGAATTAGATGCTCACAAAAATGCTGTGACAGTCAGACTTCAGACCTTGAAAGATTAATTCAAGAAAGAAGAAGGTATAAAAAAGACCCCTTTCTCAAAATTTTGAGAAAGGGGTCTTTTTTATCTCCAAATGAAAACTACTTCTTATTGTTTTGTTTGAAGCGTCTTGGTTGTACCATATTCTCAGGGCTAAGAATATCATCCAAATCTTCTTTTTCTAAGAGTTTTTTCTCTAATACTAAATCGTAGACTGATCTATTTTCTCTTAGAGCCTCTTTTGCCAAAGCTGAACAAACTTTGTAACCCAATACAGGGTTAAGTGCTGTTACAATTCCAATAGAGTTTAGAACCATAGCTTTACAATGTTCTTCATTGACTGTAATGCCATCAATACATAGTTCGCGAAGTGTGTCCATCGCTTTTTGAAGCATATCCATTGACTCGAATAAACTTCTCACTAAAACAGGCTCCATTACATTTAGTTGTAATTGACCAGCTTCAGCTGCAAATGTAATTGTTGTATCGTTTCCAAAGACAACAAAACATACTTGGTTTACTACCTCTGGAATAACTGGGTTTACCTTACCAGGCATAATTGAAGAACCTGGCTGCATAGGAGGTAGGTTGATCTCATTTAACCCTGTACGAGGGCCAGAAGAAAGTAATCGAAGATCATTACAGATTTTAGACAACTTAACAGCAAGTCTTTTCAACACAGAAGAGTACATTACAAATGCACCTGTGTCAGGAGTCGCCTCAATGAAATTCTTTGCTCTTTTTAGTTTTATTCCAGTTAAGTCTGATAAATGCTTTACTACTTTATCTGTATAATTTGGGTCAGTATTGATACCTGTACCAATAGCTGTTGCTCCCATATTTATTTCTTCAAAAAGAGCTGCATTTTGTTCTAGTCTTGCTGTCTCCTCACTTAAAGTTGCAGCAAAGGCTTCAAACTCTTGACCGACAGTCATCGGTACAGCATCTTGAAGTTGAGTACGTCCCATCTTGATGACATGAGAAAACTCTTCTCCTTTTTTTCTGAAGGCTTCAACAAGTTGGGCAAGAGCTTCTTCTAGATCAACATTCATTTTGATCAGAGCAATCTTTATAGCTGTAGGGAACACATCGTTTGTCGATTGTGACATATTGATGTGATCGTTTGGATGACAGAATTCGTATTCCCCTTTCTTTTTGCCTAATATTTCTAGTGTGCGGTTCGCTATAACTTCATTTATATTCATATTGGTTGAAGTTCCAGCTCCACCTTGGATTAGGTCAATCGGGAATTGATCATTGAACAAACCTGCAGACACATCTTCAGCAGCTCGTTCAATGGCTTTTATCATTTCGTCAGAGATATCACCTAATTCGTGGTTGGCTTTAGCCGCGGCTAATTTAACCAATGCGAGTGATTCAATATATTTTGGGAAAGCACTTACTTTGACTCCAGAGATGTCAAAGTTTTCCATCGCTCTCAGTGTTTGAATACCGTAATAAGCATTTCCGGGTACCTGTTTTTCACCAATTAGGTCAGATTCTGTTCTAAAGCGTTCCATTCTATGTGGCATTGCGTATTACTTTACATTAGTTAAATAATAAAGGAATTTTGATAATAGTTCCTTTCAAATCTTTGATGATTTTAGTCGTATATCAATAATTCTAAATATAGGTTGATTGTTATATTTAAAACCGACTTTGAGGTTAATGAGTGTTAAGTCTGAAATTACCAATCTTCTATTAATACTATTTTATCTTTTTGTCTCATTTAGTGGATAGAAAATTAATCAAGGAATAAAAAAACATTAAAAAATATTGACCTTAGATTCTGTGCATGTATTTTCGTGCATTGGAATTAGAAAACGATTTGTATAAACACACATTTTTTGATGGAATTGGAAACTGTAAAAAAAATCGCTCTTAATGATGTTCATGAACAACTAGGAGCTAAAATGACTCCATTTGCAGGTTATAATATGCCTGTGAGATATACATCTGACATTGAAGAGCACAAATGTGTTCGTGAAGGAGTAGGTGTTTTTGATGTGTCTCATATGGGAGAATTCATGTTGAGAGGTCCAAAAGCATTAGACCTTATCCAAAGAGTAACATCAAATGATGCATCTAAGTTATTTGATGGTAAAGCTCAGTATTCTTGTTTGCCAAATGAAGATGGTGGAGTTGTAGATGATTTGATCGTTTACAAAATCAAGGATGAAGAGTATCTTTTGGTAGTTAATGCTTCTAACATCGAAAAAGATTGGAATTGGATTAGTGAGAGAAATACAGAAGGTGTAGAGATGGAAAATATCTCAGACCAAATGTCTCTTTTCGCAGTTCAAGGTCCGAAGGCAGTTGAGGCAATGCAAAGCCTGACTGAAGTGAATTTAGGCGAAATGGGCTTCTATACTTTCACTATTGATACGTTTGCAGGTGTTTCTGATGTGATCATTTCAGCAACAGGATATACAGGTTCTGGAGGTTTTGAAATTTATGTGAAAAATGAGGATGCAGCGGCTGTTTGGGAAGCAATTTTTGCCGCAGGTAAAGATTACGGTATTCAACCAATTGGTTTAGGTGCTAGAGATACTTTAAGGCTTGAAATGGGGTATTGTCTGTATGGAAATGATATTGACGATACGACATCACCGCTAGAAGCTGGTTTAGGTTGGATTACAAAATTCACCAAAGATTTTACTAACTCTGAAAATTTGAAAGCTCAAAAGGAGGCTGGAGTAACTAGACGATTAGTAGGTCTTAAAATGATTGATAAAGGTATTCCTCGTCAAGGTTATGAGGTTGAGGATAACGAAGGAAATGTAATCGGAAAAATTACTTCAGGTACAATGTCTCCAAGTTTGGGATACGGTATTGCTATGGCTTATATCAATAAACCATTTGATAAAGCAGAAACAGAAGTAGTTGTTGCAGTAAGAAAAAGAAAACTGAAAGCAGTAGTTACTAAAGCTCCATTCTTGAAGTAATTGATCGATAAAGAGATAAATAAAAAAGGCAATCTGTTCGGATTGCCTTTTTTTGTTATTGTAAACTCTGAAGTTTTTCTTTTTTCACAGATACCAATCCTAATTCTTCAGGAGTAGCAGTTAAACCATCAGGTAGTTCCTTAATCTTGTTCAAGCTTTTGGTGTAGCCAAATAGTTTTAATGATTTTTTGTTGTAGGCTAAGGCAGCTTCTTCAGGGGTTTTAAATGTTCCTAAAGGAATAGGTTTACGGTTTTGGTAGATTACGGCTCTATAGTTGTATCTGTCTTTAAATACACCAATAAAACCAGTCTTATTACGAGTAGAACCGATATTCCTTTTGATATCAGATCGGTTACTCCATTCCAAATTCTTTAATCTACAATCTAATCGGTCTCCGTTTATGATCTTTATCAGATCTCCTTTACGGTCTTCTGATTTCTCAAGAAATTTCTCGGCTACCATCTTATGTAGATAAATGGTTTCAGTTTTGTAAGAACCATCAGTTTGTCTCCACGACTTTTGGAAAACAGCACGTCCAGAAGAGTGTTCCCTTAAGTTGTGTATAAAGTCGATGCTTTGGAGATAAGGATTGGTTCTCAGGTAATCGTAAACATGGTCATCAATAATGACTTTTTTAGGAGAATTCTTGAGTAGCAACTTTACTAGCATAAAAAATATAATTTAGAAATAGGTTAAAATGATAATATTAACAATTGGTTATTTACTTACTGCTTCTTTAAGTGACTTCTTTGCTAACTCATGTTTCTCTTTGCCTTGATGCCAATATTTAGCAGCAGAGTCAATGACTTCTTCTTTCTTCTTCAATGTTATGTCTTGGAATTTACCGAGCTTTCTTCTACCAGCTTTTCTTTTTGTGGCATCACTGGCTCTTTGAAAACCTAGTTCTTTAAGTTTCTCAGACACTTTTAAAAACAAATCACCTACCTTTTGCTCATCCGTTTCGCGGATTAACTGATTTCTATAATTCATTAAATTACCCAAGATCAGCCCATAGTCTTTAGTACCAGCAATTCGTAGGTCCCCTGGATAATTTTTCCTCTGCCTATTCATAAAAAATGACTTTTTTCAATAGTTAGCTGTAAGTAAAAAAATAACAGAATTAAACTTCCGTTAAAAAATATACAAATATTAAATCATATATACTACTAATTATATAATAAATGCAAATATATTGAATTATTTTAAAAATAGTAAGAGGTTTTAGGGTAAACAGTGTTTAATCTTGCTTTAATTTTTAAAATTTTGTGAATATATATAGAATGGATACCTTTATGGGCATAAAATGTAAACTTTAGCTTTGCATTAGCTTACTTTCTTTTAAATTATATAGAATAAACTTCTTTCAACTAGTTTATAGACTTTTACTCGCAATTATGCAAAACCTTAACAACGAAACCATTATTATAGGTCTATATGAGAGTTATAAAAAGGAAAGTTCTAGTAAGATAGAACTCGATAATTTTTATACTCTTTTTACGTATTTTCCATGTCTGCTTATTGTCGCCTGTGATGGCGTTATTGACGATGAAGAATGGGTATATGTTAAATATTTAGCTCGTTTCATGGCTGATACGCACAGAGATGAAGTATCTGAAGATCGATATGCTGAGCTAATCGACGATTTTTACAATGAATTAGTATTCTTGAGTGACAACCTCGATGAATGGGAGGGGAAATTAATTGAAGGCTTGAGGTCATACCTTGAAGCGCATGAATATGAGAAAGATGATATTTTAGATATCCTTACTCTTTTTGCCGAAGCTTCAGACGGTGTTTCAGATATTGAAGAGGTAACCATAGAAAATCTGAAAACAAGATTAGAATTAGAATCTTAAATGATGCTATGATGCATCTATGATGTTTCGAATTCTTATCTTTGTGAAGTAAAGCATTTCAATTTTAGAAACCGCAAATACTTAATGGCAAATCAATCAGAGTCAAAACGTACAGAAATAGCTGAGTTGGGTGAATTCGGCTTGATTGACAGAATTAAAAAAGATGCAAAAATTCATCATGCTTCTACCCTTAAAGGAATAGGAGATGATGCAGCTGTAATAAAAGGAGAGAAAGAACTTACAGTGATTTCTACAGATATGCTAGTTGAAGGTGTTCACTTCGACCTACGCTATGCTCCTCTAAAACATTTAGGATTCAAAGCTATTGCAGTAAATGTTTCAGACATTGCAGCTATGAATGCAATTCCTAAACAAGTAACCGTAAGTATTGCTTTTAGTAATCGTTTTTCAGTTGAAGCAATTGATGAACTTTATAGAGGTATAAATCTGGCTTGTGAAGAATATAATGTTGACCTAGTTGGTGGTGATACAACTTCATCAAATGTAGGTTTGATTATCTCTATCACAGCAGTAGGAACTGTAGAAGAAGATAAAATCACTTATAGAAATACGGCTCAGAAAGGAGATGTAATTTGTGTTTCTGGTGATTTAGGAGCTGCATATTTAGGTTTAAATATTCTTGAACGTGAAAAGCAAGAGTTTTTAGCAAACCCTAATATGGAGCCTCAACTAGATGGAAAGAATTATTTGATTGAACGTCAATTGAAACCTTCTGCTAGAATGGATGTGGTCTATGAACTGAGAGAAAAAGGTGTAGTACCTACTGCAATGATGGATATTTCTGATGGTTTAGCATCAGAATTACTTCATATTTGTTCTCAAAGTGATTTAGGCGTTGTGATTTATGAAGACAGGTTGCCAATTGATCGTATGACAGTTGATGTAGCTACAACAGATTTTAATATCACGCCGTCTGTATGTGCGCTAAATGGTGGTGAAGATTATGAACTACTATTTACGGTTAAACAAGAAGATTTTGCTAAAATTGAGAATCTTCCAGATATCACACCTATTGGTTATACAACTGAGGCTTCAAAGGGGCGTAAGTTTGTAACCAGAGGTCAGCAAGTAGTAGATATCACTGCTCAAGGTTGGAAACATTTCTAAGCCCTCTCTCTTAGATAGCAATAAAAAAAGAGTCACTTTCTTAGTAGAGAAAGTGACTCTTTTGCTTTTATGAAAGTAATTATGCAGAAGTACAATACTCTATAATTGCTTCTCGGATTTTCCCAAATGTATCTCTTAAAGTGTCCTCATTTTCTTCTAAAAGTGTCACTCTGAACCCTTGTAGATCAGAACAGAAAGATGAAATAGGGACGACACAAATGCCTTTAGACGCTAAAAGATTATACACAAAGCGCTTATCATTTTTAATCTCTTCTGTATTTAACCACTCATCTAAAAGACCTTTAGCTTGAGGATTTTCAATCTTTAGAGATTGCTTTTGGTTTAAAACATCGTCTTTAAAGATGATTGTGTTGTAGAAAGCACCAAAAGTTTCATTGAAATATATATATGGAAGATCGCCCAAAAGTTCAGCAATTATTTTACTTCTTTTTCCAATCTTTTCATTTTCAGCCTTTCGATATGGTAAATATCTAGGATCTGACATCACTTTTGGAATTGCAAGCTGAGGAAGCTTTGTTGAGCACACCTCAATCATTTTTGCATTATCTAAGGTCTGACATAATTTGTCAAACTGTTCATCATTGTCTCTGTTGTAATATTCTATCCAACCACATCTAGAGCCTGGCCAAGGGAATTCTTTAGAAATCCCTTTCAAAGCAAGTCCCGGAACATCCTCAATATATTCAGCTAACTGATGAGCTATTGCTCCATTATAGGTGACATTATGGTAGATTTCATCACAAATCAAGAATAAATCAAATTCTTTAGCGATTTCTACAAACCTCTTCAAAATCTCTTGAGGGTAAACCATTCCTGTAGGGTTGTCAGGATTTATGATCAGAATACCGACAATATTTGGATTGTATTTTACCTTCAAATAAAGGTCTTCCATGTCGGGATACCAATTATTCTGAGGGTCTAACTTATATGTCAATGGGTGAGCATTGGCATGAGCAGCCTCTGCAGAAGAGTGCGTAGAATATGCTGGAGAAGGACCAATAATTCTTGATGTTGGTAAAATATATTGGTAGACTTTAGAAATAGCATCTCCTAGTCCGTTAAAAAATAATATATCGTCTTGAGAAATTTGAACTCCTCCAAGAGCATTTGTTTTTTCAGCCAAAAATTCTCTTGTGGCAGGGACTCCTTTTGAGTGGCAATACCCAAAAGTTTTACTGTCTTGTACTAGCTCAGAAATGATGTTTCTCATCCATTCTGGCATTCGGTTATCTTTCTCAATAGGGTCTCCAATGTTTTCCCATTGAATGTCATAGCCAATTTTTTGAAGCTGTTCTGCTTTTTTGACAATACCTCTAATTTCGTAGCTTAATTCATTAGCTCCTGTTCTGAGTAGTTGTTGTCTCATAATACATTATTTTGTTTTTCGGAAACGGACTGCAAATTTGTACTTTATTATTAGAGAATACAATAAATTCAATATACTTTTCTGTGTTAAGGACTAATAATTTTATTGAACATCTTTAAAAGCATCCTCTTTAGGTATTTAGAATAAAAAAAGGCATTGAAAATGTGGAACTTTCAATGCCTTTGATTTATGAATATTTTTAGATCAATTCATCAGAGTTCCTGCAACTGTGGCTGTCATCAGACAGGCGACACTGGCGGCCAAAAGAGATTTTGTACCTAGTGTTGCAATTTCTCCTTTACGGCTTGGTGCCAAAGAACCAATACCTCCAATCTGGATAGCAATAGAACTAAAGTTAGAAAACCCACAAAGAGCATAAGTAGCAATTCTTACAGCTTGATCACTTAACATCGAAGCCTCTTTCATTTTTGAGAGAGCATCGTAAGCTACAAATTCATTGATTACAGTTTTCTGACCTAATAAGCTACCAATGAGAAGAGTCTCATCCCAATCTACACCGATTATAAATGCAATTGGTCTAAAGATTAAACCGAATAAATATTGAAGAGATAATTCTCCAAATTGTCCTTCTGTAGTTTCAGCAATGGTATGGTTGATATTAACTAAATCACCAATCCATCCCAGTAGTCCGTTCAAGGCTGCAATGATTGCAATAAAAGAAAGAAGCATTGCACCTACGTTTAATGCAAGATTTAGACCTTCAGAAGTACCATTTGAAACCGCATCTAGGAAGTTTGATCCGATTTTATCTTTATTCAATCGTAATTTTGTATCAATTAATTCAGGCTTTGTCTCAGGTACTAACATTTTTGCCATTACGATAGCCGCAGGTGCGTTCATAATAGAAGCCGTTAGAAGGTAGTTAGCAAACTTTGCTTGTTCTACTGGGTCTTCACCACCCAAAAACTTTACATATCCAGCAAGTACACCACCCGCAAGTGTTGCCATACCTCCAGTCATCAAACACATAAGCTCAGATCGAGTCATCTTTTCGATGAATGGTTTAACCAAAAGAGGAGACTCAGTCTGTCCTAAGAAAATATTTCCAGCAGCAGAAAGGCTTTCTGCTCCAGACAAACGCATTGATTTGGACATTACCCAAGCAATAACGTAGACAAATTTCTGAAGTACACCTAAGTAATAGAGTCCAGAAGTAACTGCGGCAAAGAAAATGATAGTTGGTAATACTTGAAAGGCAAAGATGAATCCGTATTGATTCATATCTGTTACAAACCCCCCGAAAAGGAATGCAGCTCCATCAGCCGAATAGTTTAGAAAAGTAACGAAAGCTTGTCCGATGGTTTCAAATGCTCCTGCAACCATTTCAGATTGAGAAATCGCAATACCAAAAATAACTTGGAGAAATAAACCTGCACCAACCAGTTTCCAGTCGATAGCTTTGCGATTTTCAGAGAAAAGAAACCCTATACTAATAAGGAGTAATAACCCTACAATTCCTCTTACAATAATCATGTAACCTTTATTAATTATAATTTAAATCATGTAAATTTAACAATAACTACCGATATAAAAGAATATTCAATGTGAACAGCTCCTATTTTTTATTCTATTCAATAAATACGTTAGTGGGAAACGAGGGTAGTCTAAATTAATTTATTGTGAAATTTAACCGTTAGCTGCTCCTAAAATGAATGTGATGACATTTTTGTTGTTTAGTTTTGCCCCTCTAACGAATAAGCTTTATAAACCATAACATAATATGCCAGCTACAAACCATTTGAAACGTTTCGAATCTTTAATACAAAATAGTCCATACATCAGTAGGGATCTGAGTTGGATGCAATTCAACTATCGTGTATTAGATCAGGCATATAAAGATAGTAGGACTGTCTTTGAGAAAATGAAATTCTTGGCGATCACAGCATCTAACCTAGATGAATTTTTTATGGTCAGAGTCGGGAGTTTATATAATTATATAGATTTTAATAAAAGTCGTACAGATTATTCAGGTCTGAGAGAAGATCAGTTTAGAGATACGTTATATGCTGAAATCCATGACTTTTATGATAAACAAAAAGAACTTTACAATACAAAGTTAGCTCCGTATTTTGAGGAGAATGGGTTCAAAATAGCGAAAGGCTCGGACCTGAATGCTGCTGAATTAGATGCCGTATCAGCATATTTCAAAAAGGCTATTTTCCCAATGCTAACACCAATGGTTTATGATTCATATCATGCCTTTCCATTGCTGCAGAATAAATTAAATATTTTTGCAATTGTAACTAGAGAGGAGGAAGATAAAACGAATCGTAAGAAGTTGTCTTTCGTACAAATACCAAAAAATATCCCTCGTTTTTATACGATTGAGAGAGAAGATCACTTGGTTTTTGTTCCTATTGAGGAGATTATCCGTGAGAATATGAGTCAGCTATTCAGAAATGTAACGATTGACTCTGTTGATTTATTCCGTATTACAAGAAATGGAGACTTTACCTTAGAGGAAAGTGAGGATATGGAAACTGATTTCATTGAAGAAATCAAGTTGAAATTGAAAACACGTAGAACAGGTCGAGTAGTCAGGGTAGAAGTTGAGGAAGGGGCAACTGAAATGGTCATGAATCTTCTTGCTGAAAAGTGGGATATTGACGAAACTAACTTTTTCCACATTGGTACTCTGATTGATTACACTGCTCTTTGGCAAATCATAAAACATAGAAACTTCAAGTATTTAAGTCCTAAGTTTCCAAATCCAGTTCAGCCTCTTACACTTAAAGACAGAAACGAAGAAGATAGTGTATTTGATGTACTAAAAAAGAGAGATGTCTTTTTGCATTATCCATATAATAGCCCAGAGTTTTTGATGGATTTGGTTGAAAAGGCTGCCGACGATCCAAAAGTTTTGGCTATCAAAATGACGATTTATCGTCTAGCTGATGATTCTCGATTTATCCAAGCTTTACATAAGGCTTTGGAAAATGGTAAACATGTTTCAGCTCTTTTTGAATTGAAAGCACGATTTGATGAAGAAAACAACATTCGTCAAGCTCAAAAACTTCAGAAAGCAGGTGGTTTTGTTATTCATGGGATCAGTTCTTTGAAAACCCATACAAAGCTAATGCTGATTGTCAGAAAGGAAGGTAATAAAGTGACAAGATACGTGCACATGGCTAGTGGTAACTACAATGAAGATACTTCTAGACTTTATACTGACATTGGCTTGATTACTACGAATAGTAAATACGGAGAAGATGTCTCTGAATTCTTTAATGCAATTACAGGACATTCGAAACCAAAAGGCTATAATGTACTTCTTACTGCTCCCGAAAATATGCGTAAGAAGCTCATTGATTTGATCAATCAAGAAGCTAAAAATGCAAAAGCGGGACAAGCTTCTGGAATTGTGGTGAAGGTGAATTCACTTCAAGATGATAAATTTATTGATGCATTGTATAGAGCTTCACAAGCTGGCGTTAAGATAAATTTGATTGTAAGAGGTATCTGTTGTATCAGACCTGGTAGAGAAGGATTGAGTGAAAATATCACTGTTAGATCTTTAGTAGGCGATTATCTAGAGCACTCTAGAGTTTTCTATTTCCATAATAATGGAAATCCGGTTGTTTATGGTGGTAGTGCAGATGCAATGGTCAGAAGTTTTGAAAGAAGAATTGAATCAATGTTCTCTATTCAAGATGAAGCTTGTAAGCTGGAGACGATTAACCTTCTTCATTATAATTTGAAAGACAATGTAAATGCTTATCAGATGAATGAAGATGGGTCTTACGATAAGGTGAAAAGAGTAGAAGGCGAACCTCGATTTAACTCGATGGAAGAGTTCTTTAAATTGACAAAGAAAAACTTGAAGAAAGCTCAACTTTTTTAATAAATAAAACTCCCACAACTTTCCTAAAATTGTGGGAGTTCCTTTTTATGCTAAACAGCTCCTGCCATCATAGCCAAATATAGATTAGCCGCATATCCGCAATAGCTGATCAATTCGTTTATGTCATAATCATCAGTAATTGTATTCACTTCAACTTCATAGTTGTAATTGAATTTTTTCCAATTCATATTCGAGTGTAAAATGATTATGATATTTCCTTTATCATCATGTAATTCAAACCTTGTTTTAGCAAATCCTTTACACTTTAGTGTATAATTGAGGCTTTTCTCAGAGGTATTGAATTCTAGTAGAAAATCACTTTTCCAATTCATCGTGATCTTACCGACATTCTGCTCGTCCTTTTCAATTTTATATTTAGTCCCCCAAAATCCATCTTGCATTATCTTGATGGTAGAATCCAAGTATTTTATTTCGGCCTCTTTTGAATACCATTTTATAAACTGAAGAGAACTTATTGAAACGCCATTATTGTAAAATGTGAAACTCCCATTTGATGATGTACTTTCGATATTCATGGTTTATTCTTATAGTAGTTTTTTGGTTTTAATTATGTACGAATAGACCTTTAAAAAGTTTAGATTTATGCTTTTGTAGGTGCTTCTCCTTTAGCTACTTTTAATAGAAATAAACCTTCTGCAATTGCCCAACAAGGTGTAAAAATAAATGCTCCTAAAGCTACTAAATAGATAAGCGGTAGGATGACCAAAACATGAGCAAAGACTGTTGTGATATTACCTAAACCAAATAAAAAGCCAAAGAACACAACATACTTTGGTACAACTGGATTAGAATATGCAAGGCAAGCAATCCCTATAGCCCAAATTCCAGGAAATCCCATCGATAAAATAAATAAGTGGAGATTGGTGATTCCAAAAGTCTTGATGCTATGTCTTATATTTTCATTTCCCAAATTATATTGTTCTACCAAATATGGAATTCTACTCATGTCTTCCACTGATTGAAAAAAGCTAATTCCATATCCGATAATTGCAATTAAACTCAACCAAGTGACGGTACTTTTATTTTCGGGCCTTGTCACTCTGTAAATGGCTAAAATGACTCCAAGCATTGCCAAATTACCTAGAATCATTAAGTATTTGAGAGTGATGAACAGGTATTTGTAATCAGGGAATTCTTGAAAATAAGCATCAGTTGGAAGGTAAGTGGCAATAGAGCTAGGCAAGATAAATGCACAAATTGTCATGGCTAGGTAGCAGAAGCCTGCAACGAAATTGAAATAAGCTCCTTGTTTACAACTTTTTCTTAGATATTCATCTTTCATATTTCTTTCTGATGATTCTTATCTAATTAGCTTTAATCAAGCTTTAAAGGTTCAGTTTTGTATCAGTTGCTCTGATATATCTTGTGTTTATTTTCAACTTCTTTGTCATTATTTTATTTTCGTCCAAATAATGAAAAGTATGAACTGGATAAACAACATAAAAGGCATTCTTTGTGATTTAGATGGAGTAGTTTACACCTCTAAAACTCCAATTGAAGGCTCAATAGAAGCTCTAAGAATTATAAATGATAAAGGCATACAAATTCGATTTGTTACAAATACTTCGGGTGCAACTCCTGAGATGATTCAACAGCATATGCAGAATATGGGTATTACAGTAGAGGCTTCTCAAATATTTAATCCTCCTTTTGCTGCTGCTGATTATCTAAAGGCTCAGAACTATAAGACTTACTTGCCTATAATTAGAGATTCAATAAAATCCTGTTTTGACTTTTTAGAAGAGGACGACCAAAATACAGATGCAATAGTTGTGGGGGATATTGGGAGTAAATGGGATCATAAACTAATGACAACTCTTTTTGAACACATTTTGAATGGAGCTGATTTTGTGGCTTTACACAAGGGACGATTTTGGAAGAAGAAAGACCATTTACAGTTAGATATAGGGGCTTTTGTTCATGGTTTGGAGTATGCGACAAATTCTGAAGCCAAAGTTATGGGAAAGCCTTCTGCAACATTTTTTGAGCTAGCTCAAAAAAGTATGGGATTGTCAAAAGATGAGGTATTAATGGTAGGGGATGATGTGTTGAGTGATGTTGGAGGAGCTATGAATGCAAAAATCAGAGGTGTTTTAGTGAAAACAGGAAAGTATAATGCCTCATTTACTGCGAAGTCGGGAGTGACGCCAGATTTAATTGTCGAAAATTTACTGGATTTAGCATCTAAGCTATAAAAAATAGGGCAAGTGAAAACTTGCCCTATTTTTATCTTAATTGATATCATTATAGCCTAAATCATTGGCAAGAACAGTCATTTGATTTTTTAGCTCAGCTAGCTCTTTCAAAATCTGATCTTGCTCTTCAAAATCTGTTGAAGTCATCAAATCTTTTTGTCTTTGTTCAAAAAGATATTTTTGTCTGACATATTTCCAGTGAGCAATGGTTTTAAAAACAATTTGTTCAAGATCCTCGTCTTTTTCAGGGACAAAAATCTTAAATTTTTCAAGCCAATTCCTACTCGCTTTAGGACTAATCTTTAAAATATCTTTACATGCATTTCTGATTAGTGGATCAGAGTGATTTTTAAAGAAGTCTATATCAATATTTTTTGAGATAATGATTTCATTCTTGTAAGTATTAAAGATGTCTCTCAAGGTCGGTGAAATAAAGTATGCATCACCAATATCTTCAATAATATGACTTAAAACAGAGATGTTTTGAGAATCTACCTCAGTACCTTTCTCCAAGATCACTCTTATCATTTCAAGTTCTGCAATAAATAATCTTTCGTTATTTGCTTTTTGAACTTCTAAGGGAACATTAATAGATTCTCCTGAAACAAATGAAGGAAACTCAGGCTCTTTGTATTCCTGTTTACCGATTGGAGGTAAGGGCGATACACTTGGGGCTTCATCTGTAGGAATATCCATATATTCTGGAGGAGGCATAAAGGCTTCCTGAGGAGGATAGTCCATTGGAGGTGGAGGAGGAACCGAAGAAGGGTCTTGTGTAGGAATTGGGGCATCATAAATTGGAGGCTCCCAAGATCTACGTCCTTGTGTTCTACGTTTTTCCTCTTTCCAAATCTTCTGTTCTGCAATCTTACGTCCTTCTTCTTTTAGAATGTCTTCGTCAATCTGTAGAAGTGAACTACATTCTTTATAGAAGAATGATTGCTTGATTGGGTCTGGTATTTTAGAAATACTCTCTACGATCTCTCTAGTGACAGCGGCTTTTTTGATCGGGTCATTTAAAGCCTCGTCGAGTTGGAGATTTGTTTTAAAGAGAATAAAATCTTGATGATTCTGCTCTAAGTATTCTTGGAACTTTTCACCACCTAAACCTCTACAATAACTGTCGGGGTCTTCTCCATCAGGGAATCGGACAGCACGAACATTTAACCCTTGCTCGAGTAAAAGGTCAGTACCTCGCAATGAAGCTTTGATACCCGCATCATCACCATCATAAAGTACAGTTACATTTTCAGTAAACCTTTTGATTAGCTTGATCTGACCTTCTGTAAGAGCTGTACCCGATGTTGCTACAACGTTGTGAATTCCTGCTTGATAAAGGGTAATTACATCAGTATATCCTTCTACCAGATAGCAATTGTCTTTCTGTCTGATCTCATTCTTCGCTTGAAATAATCCATACAGAACTTGCCCCTTGTGATAAACAGGTGTTTCAGGTGAGTTGAGATACTTCGGCTTTTCGTCTTTCTTAAGTGTACGAGCACCAAAGGCGATAGGCCTTCCCGAAAGATCATGAATAGGGAAAATTACACGTCCTCTGAATCGGTCGTATTGTTTTCCTCCTTCTTTCTGAATAATCAGACCAGCTTCTTTCAGCAATTCTGCTTGATAGCCCTTTTCCAAGGCAGCTTTTTCGAAGGCATGCCAATCGTTGATCGTATATCCAAGTCCGAATTCTTCTATTGTACCTTCTCTGAAACCTCTTTCCTTGAAATAACTCAGACCGATGGATTTCCCTTCCTCGGAGTTCATCAGATTGTCATAGAAAAACTCTTGAGCGAATTTTAAGACAATGTGAAGACTTTCTTTGTGTTTCTGAGCTTTTTCTTCTTCGGGTGTGACTTGTGTCTCTTGAATTTGTACACCAAATTTCTGAGCAAGTTTTCGGATAGATTCTATATAAGAAATCCCCTCAATCTCTTGCACGAATTTGATGGAATCACCACTGGCTTTACATACAAAACAGTGATAGAAATTCTTATTGGGTGCAACCGAAAAAGAAGGCGTATTATCTTGGTGAAAAGGACATAATCCCCACCAGTTGTTCCCATTTTTTTTGAGATCAACATAATCGGAAACTACATCGACAATATCTAAGGCATCTTTTACCTCTTGTATGCTTTTTTCGCTAATCGGCATAGAACAATTACAAGATGAAACTTGGTGAAGGGCTATTCCGTTGGAAAGTAGATTCGCCGTTTTTCCAAGCTGACTAAAACATGGTATTTGGTGTTAAGAAAACGCAATTTACACAATCTTTGATCGAAAGTTTTCACTTTTTGATGAAGGAAGTTTAATTTTCCATTCTTAGCAATTAGACTAAAGTCATATGAAACTGAAATTGAACTTATATATATCATTCATTTTCTTCTCATTTTTTTATTCAAATACTGTTTTTGCACAAAAAGTAGACACAGGTAATTTACAAGGAGAATGGATCGGGCAAGTAAGTACAGAGCCTTACCCAGATCTCTTGAGTCTTCGAGTGATGGATAGTACAGTCTTGGCAAAAATGTTCTACAATAATGTGGACTTGATTCCACTTATTGATTTCAAAACACAAAATGATTCGCTTTCTTTTTCGATCAATTCGTTGGATTGGCAAGGGGAGTTCTCTGGTTACAGAGAAAATGAAAATACTATCAGAGGAAAAGTTAGAGCAGGAGGGGAAGATTTTCCCTTTCATCTCAGAAAAATGGCTGCAGTAGGCTTAGAAGATATGGCCGATATGGTCGGTTATTTTTCTTTTGATGCCAATCATGTAGTAGAATTGAATCCTTTAATGATGGGAACTCTTGCTGCTCCTATCGAGATACTAGACTATAAAACAGGAAAGCGTAGAATGGCAATTCCTGTTGAAGAAAATGTGTTTGAGGCAGGGCCTTCTATGTATAATTACTATCCTTCATCTCTCCAAATTGTGAGTCATAGAGACTCGGCAGGAGCTTTGATGAGCATCGATTTGATCGATTTAGAAAGTAAGAAAACTTATACAGGAGGTAAACGATTACAGGGATTAGAAAGAGTAGAAGAAATACAAGTTGAGAGTGAAGGAAGCCCACTTTATGGCACAATTACTTATCCTAATATCAAAGAAAAAGCCCCTTTAGTCATTTTTGTGCCAGGTGCAGGTGTGCAAGCTAGAGGTAATACGTTTGATGAATTTGTGCGAATTTTGCCTTATTATGGCTATGCAACTTTAGTTTATGATAAAAGAGGTTGTGGAATGTCTGAAGGAGATCGAAACAGTAGTTTTGATACTTTAGCATCAGATATTTTAAGCTTTGTAGATCAGTTGGTACAGAATGATTCAATTGATGCAGAACGTATTGGTCTGGTCGGTTTTGATCAAGCAGGTTATGTGATGCCTATTGCATTGAATAAATCAGATAAATTAAAGTTTGCAGTGAGTGTTTCTTCTCCTACAGTTGGGATGAAAGCCCATGAGAAATTTGCATTAAAGCATCGTATGGAAGGTGATGGTTTTGATGAAGAACAAGTGAATGCTGCTATTTCTTATCTTGATCAATTTTTCAATTATTGGGAGGGGACAGTTTCAATGGATGAATTAGAAAAGGATGCTAAAAAAATTGAGGATAGAGCTTTTGCCTCATACCTTACCATGCCAAGCAATAAAGCATATATGGCTTGGTGGGAGAAATTCTATAATTTTGACCCTGCTGAAGAATTGAAAAAAGTCAAGCAACCTTATTTAGCACTTTACGGAGCAGATGATGTATTGCTATCTGCAAAAGAAAATGCACATTTAGCAAAGAAATATTTGAAGAAAAACTCTGATAAAGTAAAAGTTGAAGTTTATCCAAAAACGAATCATATGATGTTCTTGGAGGCAAATAGAGGTGATGTTCAGCTTTCAGAAGTCACTGGATATACTCCTGAAGTCTTTTATCAAATTATAGATTGGGTAGATTTTTATTTAGGGAAAGATAAGCCTTAAGTAAATTTTGAATAGACAAAAATGGGATCTCAATTGCTATTGAGATCCCATTTTTTATAACCTTTAAGAAATTATTATTCAGCTGATTCTGCTTGATCAAATGGAATATCTTTCTTGAGTTGGTGTACTTGATCTTTTGGAAGTTTTAAGTCACCAATAATGCTATAAATAGTAGGATTACTCATAGCAAACAGGATAATGGCGATAATGTATACCCCTGCGGCAGCCTCCGTTCCATTTAAAAGATAAACAACTGCAGCCATTACTGTAGTGATTTCCATTTGGATAAACTTTTTGATATTTGATTTCAACAGAATATGAAGTTTATCAGAGAGTGTAGGCAGTTTACGATGCTCCGTAATATTCTTTTGATAAATAATGTAAGCAATTACAGCATTTATAACACAGATTGCTGCCAAGACCCATAAGAATGTATCAGACAAATCCTCAAATGGAGGATGGTAGTTTCCTTGTTTACTCTGCGAGTATGTGTATAAGAATAATGGTAATGTAAGTGCAGTCATTGCATAGAAAATAACTCTGATGCGATCGACTATTGGGTATGGAGATTGAAATTTGCTCATTTTAAATATCTAATTTTTTGGAATGCAAAAGTAAAGAAAGTGAATGATGCTTCAAAATCAATTCACTTTTGCTTGATCTTTGATTAGATAGCTAAAGAGTCTCTCAATTGATAAAGTTCTTTCCAAATAGGGTGGGAGTGTGACTGAGGACTGGCAATAGCCATTATTACTAACGCATTTTTAGCCCTTGCTCTGAAAGTATTCACTTCCATTTTTATGTTAATTGCTTGACCATTGGTAAAGGTATCAATAAAAGACACATTTGCCTCAAAGCTACTTTTGCTTAATTTCTTTACTTCTACAGCAATAAGTTCGGGTTGAAGTTGCATTTCTTTACTTGTAGCAACTGCACAATGCAGTCCTTTATAATACTTTTCTAGGATGTCTTTCAGTTCTTTTTCCTCAATTTTTTTAATGTCATCCAATTCGAATGCAAAAGCGTAAGAAAAATAGCCTTCAGCATTTGTATCGAACATACCTGGTGCAAAACGTAATTCTTCGAAGCCTTGATATTTAATTTCTGGAGCAAAATCTAAAGGGAAATCAATCTTTTCATATTTCCAATCGGAAGGCCCTTTAAGGTATGTTGCTGTTTCTTGTGCAAAAAGTGATTGAGCTAATAATAAAGCAAAAATGGATAAAATGTACTTTTTCATGTGGAAATGTGTATCTGTGTTAGTTTTTTCTATTTGTAGATACAAAAGTACAATTTTTTAGAAAAGAAATTGATTTGAGTTCCTAAGAGCTTTTAATATGTAAGTTTTAGATAATAAATTCACTAAAAAAGCCTCTATTCGGTGTGGAATAGAGGCTTTTAAATTTTATGGCTGTAAAATATGATTAATCTCTTTTACTTGATTTAGAGGGTTAAATCGTACTTCAAAGGCTTTTCCTTTAGTTGTGAAAACAGTGCTTTCACATTGTGAACCTTGTTCGTAGTAGTAGAGATAATATTTTTCATGTCTTTTAGACAAACTCACAAGATCAGGTTTTCCAAGAACTCCTCTAATTTGTGACTCTGATAAACCAATCAATTTCTGTTTTATATTGATCAGGTTATCTTTCAAGGCTTTTCTTTGATCTTTACAAGCTAACCGATCATTCTTCCAAACTTCACTATCAAATTCCTCTTTCGAGATGTTACTACTACAAGCAAACCCGAAAAGGCAACTGACTCCAAGTATTAAAATCCAATTTCTCATTACAAAAAATATGCAGTTGACAATCTACTCTACAACTTGAATGGTTAGAAAAAGTTTGAATCTATTTTATAATCTGACACCAAGTAGCATGATATCATCAATTTGCATTTCATCACCTTTCCAATCTGTAAATATTTTTTCCATTACTTCTTTCTGCTGATGCATAGGGAGTTTATGGATTTTGTATAAATCTTCTCGCAATCTTCTAGCCATGTACTTTCTGTCTTGTGGTCCTCCAAATTGATCTTGGAAACCATCTGAGAAAAGGTAGATTACAGTAGACTCACTGATGTCAATAAAATGACTATCATAATTGACCGTACTACCCATCAGTTCACCACCAACTGAGCGTCTGTTTCCTTTAACCATCTTTAATTCATTGTTTTGGACATAAATTAAAGGTGTTTTGGCTCCAGCATATTCCAATTCCTCTCTTTCATCATCAATAATACAAACGGCAAGGTCCATACCGTCATTCATCCCAGTAGTTTCCTGATTCAGGGTAGTGTAAAGACTTTGATGGAGGTCTTCAATGATTCTGTTTGCTGAGCAAGTATTACTTAAACACAGTTTGTCTACTACAGAGTCAAGAAGGTGAATACAAACACTACTCATTAATGCTCCAGGAACACCATGTCCCGTACAGTCAGCAGCTACTAAAAGTGTACGACCATCATTCAGTTTTCTGACTAAGTAGAAATCGCCGCTTACGATATCTCTAGGCTGATAGAAAATAAAAGAATAAGGGAAGTGACTAGTGAATTCTTCTTTAGTAGGAAGTATGCTTCTTTGAATCCTTTTTGCATAGTTGATACTTGCCGAGATTTGCTCATTATTTGAAGAAATCAGCAGCTTTTGTTTATTCAACTGATTAAATGAAAAACTAAGCATATCTGTACTTGCGTTAAGTTCTTCAAGTGTATCTTCAAGAATCTGCTGTGATTCTTTTCGGATTGTAATGTCTTGTACGATTCCTTTTACTGCATATACTTTAGAGTAACGATCTAAAACAGGAACGATAGTACATTCAAATGTGAGATAATGACCTTTAAGATGCTTTAGTCGTACTTCTGTTTTTTCAGATGTATCTCCATTAAATACTTTTTCTAAGAGCGAATCTATAGGTTCTGAAGTTTGAACACTGTGGGTTACTTCTACAAAATTCTTATTATGAATATCAGAAATTTGATAGCCTAATAAATCCGTAAATGATGGGCTTATGTATGTGACTTTATAAGACTGATCTAAAGAGAAAAATATAAATTGGTGTCTAAAATTATGAACTAGGTCTTTGTAAAATTCTTTCTCGGCTACGTCTTTAGGCGCTGTTGCTATTTCACTCTTTTCTTTGTCGAATTCGGCTCTTCTACCTATTCTAAAGCTTGAAACAGTAATTGGTAGAAGTAATGTGTTAAGGCCTAAGGCAAATTCAGAGATTCTGAATAAGACACCATGGTAAAGACTGCTTTCGAAAGTTGATATTAGAATAGCTGCTTTAACCAAAAATAGAAGCCCAAAACACATCAGTAAGAACCCGCTTTTGGGAACTTTTCGGATAATACAAGCAAGAATAACAATAAGGTTGAAGAAAAGACCAAATACTAAAGTATAAAGAGCATTTTGGGAGTTATTGCCAATACCCAATACCATCATTGGAATAGCAGTAACTGCGAAAAGCATCATTACCCAACTGATCTTATTCAACCAAGGGAAATGCAATCCAGTTTGTAAAAAGCTATTGGTGTAGAACAGTCCGAAGATGATAAATAGAGAACTGCCAATAACCTGTGAATGTGGAATATATTGTAGAGGAACAAAAGCAATTTTATGAAGAAGAAATCCGCTATCTAAATAAAACAAAGCAACACTTCCTAATAAGAAGGTAAAAAGTGAAATAATACTCTGTTTCGGTAAGAAGAAAACAAGACCAAAACTAGCGCAGAAAATAATTGATATAAGAATGAAAATAACTGATGAATAAGTATTCTTTATATCAATAGTGTTTTTAGAGGCTTCTGAGCTTTTAATTATCAATGTTTGATTACTGCGATCTTCATCATCATAGATTGAGATATAAACTTTAGCAATTGATTTAGCTTCGATACTTTGTTTAGAAAGTAAATGAAATGAAGAGCTTGTAATTGTAAGAGATTCACTCAAGTTTACACGTTGCCAAACTTGATTTTCATCTTGAATATAGATGAACGCAGAATCAATTAAAACATCAGAAAGCTCGATAGTCCAAGCAGTTTTTTCTGTCTGATTGTCTAGGTTTAATACAGCCCAAAATGCCTTGTCATCTTTTGGCAATTCTAAATTATCCCACTCTTTATTTTCAAAGTGATTTTGAATAAGGTCAAATGATAGGTCTCTAGGAGTAGAATGCCAAGTTGGATGTGTGTGATATATTTCTTTCTGCTCATTGAGATGAACAATCTGATCAGCAAAAGCAGAATTTGTAATCCACAGTCCAATAATAAAAAGTAAGTATCTCATCAGTAGTAAGTCATTTGGTGTATCCTTAGCCTTCTTTTTTAGTTTTCGGATCAGAAGATTCAAAAAGATATGGTAAAAGATAAATCTAACCTTAGAAAAAGAACTATTCCCTTATGAATTAAGGCAAATAATTATCAAAAAATATCAATTAAGAATGTTTAGAGACAAAGCTAAAATGAATTTTGGCTTTATTTCATCTTAAAAAGACAGATAAAAGTATAATACCGAAATAACATTTCAAAAAATATCAATTGATTTTTAAGAATACAGCTGATTTAAATACCAGTAAAAAGATATAAGTAAAATGGATACCTTAATTAAAGCATCCATCTTATTCTAAAATCTCTATTAATTGTATACTTTAGTTCGTTTCTAGCTGTTTTTTCGATTGTATAGAAAGCTGGACTTTTTCGAAAATCCAATAAGATACAATTGCTGAAATTACGCCATTTAGCGGTGGAATACCTGGCAAATACTGAGCGGCTAAAACTCCCATTACCCAAGCGACAATTGCCGTCCATCTAATTTTTTGAAAAGTATTGGATGTATAGTCACAGTAAACGCCTTTTTTTACTAAGAAATAGTCTGCAATAATTACTCCTCCAATAGAAGGAAGCATAGTGTTAAGGAAACTCAACCAGCCTACAAAGTTATTGTATAACCAGAGAGCAAGTAATGTTCCTAGCACACCATTGATGAGTACAACTATTTTTTTAGGAAGTTGAGTGATATTAGAAATACCAAGTCCAGAGGCATAAAGAGCATTATCATTCGTAGTCCAGATGTTAAGACCAAGCACAATCATTGCAATTACAATCATACCTTGCTGCATCAATACATTTGAAATATCAGACTCTTTGTAAAATGCAGCTCCGACTGCTCCAAAAATAAACATCAACGAATTCCCTAAGAAAAAGGCTATCAGAGTTGTTGATACGGCTGTTTTCTTATTTTTTGAAAATCTTGTGAAATCGGGTGTCAATGTACCTCCACTGATAAATGTAGCAACACACATACTAATGGCTGTGTACATCGGAATTGTTTCTGTTGGTTGAATATTGAAGAGTGCGTCTGTGCCTCCAAAATCAAATAAAGATTTTCCTACAGAATAACATCCTAAAACAGCAATTGAAGGAACAGCAATGAAACTTAGGATTGTCAATGATTTAATTCCGAAAAGTGCTGTAAGTGTCATGACTAAACCCGACACAATAATGATGGTTTGTAAATCCCAGCCTGTCACTTTTTGAAGAGGTAATGCGAACATCGCAACACCTACACCAAACCAGCCTACTTGAGTCACACTCAATAAAATTGATGGAAGGTGCGCTCCAACTTTTCCGAATGAATATTTTGCTAAAAGGTGTGTAGATAATCCTGTATCTGCTGAGATATATGCGAGCGATGCTGTGTAAATACCCAGAATTAAATTCCCGAAAAGTACCGCAATAATAAATTCAGAGGCAGTTACCTTTGTGCCCAATTCTCCTCCTGTCCACATACTAGCAGAAAAGAAAGTGAATCCAAGCATTAGAACTAGCATTGGAAGGAACCCTTTCTTGTGTGATTCTTTTACTTTGCCTAATGCAAAATCTCGGTCTTCAGTTTGTGACATATTAAGTGTTTTGTTTGTAGTTCAGTTTTAAAATAATTGGAAGTTAGTGATAGTTCTTATAGTAGTTTCTGAAGTTTTTTGATTTGTTCTTCGCAGATACTTTTGAGGTTTTGGTTACCAAATCGTGTTTGGTCAAGTTCTGGAAAACGCTCTTCTAGATATGTCTCAAATGTATCCTTATCACTTAATTTTAATACCTCACTCCAATATTCTAAAACATCCTCTAGGTATTCTTGAACATGAAATGCCCTTGAACCAGCATCATAAATTGTACACCTTTCAAGGGGGAAACTAGGAGCTTCATATTGTGATTCTATAAACTCAGGAGCCATTAAAGAATCTTTTCGAACAAGGTCGGTTCCCGTTATTTTTATTTGGAAAACACTTTCTGGAGTTGGGATTTCAAATCGACCTTCCAAGTAACAAAGCATTGTTTTTTGATAGTTTGGAAACGCTTTTCTGAGTTTTTGATCCGTTTCTTCAAGTACATCGTCGGTAATTGGGCCACCATAGGTGAAAAATGTTAATGATCTTAGCGTTTTGTTTTGCTTTTGTGCTTCTTTAATCATGATTTCCATCCCATGTTTGAGACTAGTTCCTGTCGCGACTACATCTCCAATCACAATGTCAGCATCATTTGGGAAATATACTTTTTTGTAATCAGATTCTAGAATATGCCATTCTTCAGAATCTTCTGACACTCGACTTCTTTGGGCTGAAATAAATGCAGAGTTATGTAGGTTCCATGAGTAAGCATCAGCTAAAGCTTCTCTGAGGTCAAAATTAAGCCCTCCTCTAAGAATATTGTAAACTACTGTTTGCTTTTCTTCAAGCTCAAAAACGTGTTCTTCTTTAATTATTTTAAAGAATTTAGAACAGGATTTTCTTAAATTGCGAGTATATTCTATTCCTAGTACTAATGGATCATTACAAATGGCTCTTGATTCTGGGGTAGACAAGATGAAACGTTCAACATTTGTAGACTTTTCATCTGCAATTTTGTAGAGGGAATTTTCTTTCTGATTTCGGATCTCCTGAAGCATGATAAAACATTATTTGTTTTCATAAAGAAGCCCTCAAAAACTAAATAAGTTTAGCTTTTGAGGGCTCGGGCGGAGAAAATAATCTGTTGTTCAGACTATGATCTTTTCACGACCGCTTGCCTGAGGGTGCAATTTAGAGAATCTTTACTCGACCTTAAAAAGTCTTAAAATTCATTTGGAAAATATAAAGGACGATATAGAACCAATCCGTAAGATTATCCATGTAGATATGGATGCTTTTTATGCATCTGTTGAACAAAGGGATAATCCAGATTTACGAGGTAAACCAATAGCTGTAGGTGGCGATTCTAAAAGGGGAGTTGTAGCTGCCGCAAGTTATGAGGCACGTAAATTTGGAGTTAGGTCAGCAATGTCTTCTGTTGTAGCCAAAAGGAAGTGTAAGGATTTGATTTTTGTGAGAGCAAGGTTTGAGGTGTATAAGGAAGTTTCGGGGCAGATTCGGAGTGTTTTTGAGAAATATACAGATTTGATCGAGCCACTTTCATTGGATGAGGCTTACCTTGATGTTACAGAAAATAAACTTGAAATAAAGTCTGCAATACGTATCGCACAATTGATCAGACGAGAAATTAAGGAGTTGACGGGGCTTACGGCTTCAGCTGGAGTTTCTTATAATAAGTTTTTAGCCAAAACGGCTTCTGATCTTGATAAGCCTGATGGACTTTCGGTCATTCTACCAAACCAAGCTATCGAATTTCTTGAGAATTTAGCCATTGAAAAGTTTTATGGTATTGGAAAAGTGACATCCAAAAAAATGAAATCTCTGGGTATTCATAGGGGGAAAGATCTTAAAATGTGGCCTGAAAGTGAGTTAAAAAGATTGTTTGGTAAATCAGGTAGTTACTATTTTAATATTGTTAGAGGAATAGATGGTAGGCGTGTTATTTCGAGTCGTGAAAGAAAGTCAGTAGGAGCAGAGCTTACTTTTTTTGATGATTTGAATACTATTGATGAGCTAACAGAGAAACTTCAAAAAATTGAAGAAATTTTGTGGAAACGTATTGAGAAAATTCAGAAAAGAGGAAAAACCCTTACCCTCAAAGTGAAGAATTCTGATTTTACGGTCTTGACAAGAAGTAAAACAGTCGATCATTTAATCCAAAGTCAATCTGAAATTAGAGAAATCTACATGGAACTACTCAATGAATGGAATGAACAAGATTTTCAGATAAGATTGTTGGGTTTAAGTATTTCGAATTTATCTACTGGAGAACCTAAGAAAGAACATATAGTAAGACAGCTTAAAATCAACTATGAAGGTTTTTGATTACTTATGCTTTCTTCATTTGCTATTAATTCATCAATCATTTCATCCGTCATTATTTCTTCATTTTCGGCTAGATTTGCAAACTCGTACGGCAAGTTGATACATATAGTCGTGCCTCTTTCTAACTGACTGAAAGCGCGTATTTTTCCATGATGTTTTTCAATAATTATCTTAGAAATTGATAATCCTAAACCAGAGCCGTTTAACTGTTTGACATTTTGCCCTCTATAAAATGGGTGGAAAAGGTTTTTCATATCTCCTTGTGAAATACCAATTCCAAAGTCTTTTATTCTTATGAAAACATTTTTTGCATAATAAGAAATGAAAATAATTGGTGCTCTTTGTCCTTCCGAATATTTTAATGCATTAGAAAATAGATTAGATAAAGCATTTTTGAAGTATTCCGTATCAAGGTAGATAGGGACTTCTGTTCCTTCCATAATTACTTCTACGCGTCGTCTTTCTTTATCACTGATTTGTAACTGTGCTGATAATTCATGGCAGAGCATTGATAACCTAGTCGGGACAAAATGTAATTGCATTTGCTCAGTTTTTTTCATGTACAATACATCTTGAAGGAGGTGATTCATTTGTCCTACAGCATATTCAATTCCTTGATAAGCCCTATTCGACATCTCATTTTTTTTCATTTCCTCATTCTGACTACTGATTTTTTGTAGGATTTGAATATTGCTTTTGATAATGGCTAGTGGTGTTTTGAATTGATGAGAAGCCATTGAAATAAAGAATGATTCCATTTCGGTCAATTCTCTTTGTCTTTGTAAAGCTGTTTCAGCTTGTTTTTTTGCGACTTTCAAAGATATATTTTGATAAGCAACTTGCCTTCTTTCTAATTCAAAGTTTCGTTTAAAAGTGTTGATAATGAGTATGATTGCAAAGAAGGAACAGATGACCACGATAAAATCATCAACAAATCGAATTTTATCAGTAGGGAAATGATAAGTATGATCAGGATAGACATAATCCATAATCATTAGAATTGCCAAATTTACAATGATTAGTAATCCGAAAAGAATATGTTTTTTACTATCAGTAAAATGAAAAAGTAGAATGGTTATCACATAGAAAATTAATATCGTACCTGTTCCTTTCCATCCATCAGAGAAAAAGTATATCACATTAAAAAGAAAAAAAGTAAGGATAAACCAAGGGATGACTATTCCTTGATACTCACCTTTGATTTTGGAACGGTAATAGAAATAAACGTAAGTGAGTGCGTTTATGCTTAAGAAAAGCATAAGCATGGGTGAATGTAAGAGTAGGTTAATCGCAATGTTGAATGCACATATAAATACAAAAGCGATTAATGATGCAATGTTTAGGGTTCTATGCTCTAGAGGGAAGTCTTTGGGGTGACCACTAAAAAAATAAATGAAATCTTTAAAGTAAGTATCGATTAGGCTATTAAAATTCTTCAAGGTGTTCCTAGTTAGTACATCAATGCTCACAATTTAAAGAGAAGCTCTTATATTAATCGCTGAATAAATCACAAAATCACTTATATGTAATCTTTTAGTTTAAATGAGTACAAAAGTATTAGTCATAGAAGATGAAGAGGTATTGCGTCAGTCATTAGCTGATATTTTAGAACTTGAAGGTTTTGAAGTTATTTTAGCCAAGGACGGTTTGGATGGAATTGAAGTTCTTTCCGAAGAGACGCCAGATGTAATTGTTTCTGATATCATGATGCCAAGAGCTGATGGCTACGCTGTTTTGAATTTTGTGAGGCAAGAAAGTACCCTAATGCATACTCCATTTATTTTCTTATCAGCTAAATCGGAGCGGACAGATGTGAGATCGGGTATGAATAAAGGAGCTGATGACTATATCACCAAGCCGTTTGACTACCAAGAGTTAATTGATGCAATTAATGCACGAATAGTCAAGAGTCAGCCTTCTTTGGAGAGTATTTCTCAGTTAAAAGATCAAATCATCAATCAATCTGAGAAGTTAAAAGAGTTTGCTTTTATCAACTCTCATAAGGTGAGAGGGCCTATGGTGAACATCCTCAGTTTGATCGATAAATTGAACGATAATGATTCTGAAGTGTTAAAAGAGATGCTACACCAAAATGCAATTAGTTTAGATCAAGTCATTACTGACATGAATACAGCAATTGCAGATGAAATAGAGAATCCTTTTATGACAAATTCAGAGCCCAAAAGAATTCAATCTATTTATTTGATTGATGATGACCCTTTTCAGAATGCACTTAACACTCAGCTTTTGCATAATTATGCTGCTGATATGAAAGTGAAGACTTTTGAATCTGGAGAAAATGCACTCAAACATATCCTCTTGAATGCAGAGGTTCCAGACATGATCCTTTTAGATATTAATATGCCTGAAATGGATGGTTGGGAATTTCTCGAGAGCTTATTGAGTGAAGAAGATAAAAATATAGAAGTTCATATGCTTTCGTCTTCTTTGGACAACAGAGATAGAGTAAAAGCTTTTAGTTTTAAATGTGTGAAAGGCTTTATCTGTAAGCCCTTATCTGAAGAAATGATATCAAAAATTATCTTGAAATGATATAATAATTCGGGTGAGCGAACTGGTCGTTCTCTATTTTTATAAAATGATAGTAAGAAAAATTATTTTTTAATAGTAAAAAATACCATTTATTTCTATTTTTTGAACATTATTAATGTATAGACTAGCTATTTTTAGCCTATAACGTTTACAATGTTCTTTTTTTAAGAGAGAACTCAACTATCATTTTTATGAAACTATTACGATTTTTACTATCACTCTCTCTCACAGTACTTTTTATTTGGAGTGGAAATAAAAGACAGGAAATTGGGGGCAATCCTGTACCACCTTTGGGGAAATTTTTTGATCCATTTAATGGATTTTGGCAAAATGCAGAAAGTAGTACGGCTTATACCGATGCTACATTACAACTTCCAAGCTTGAAAAATGATGTTCAAGTTTCTTATGATTCCATACTTGTTCCTCATGTCTATGCTCAAAATGATTACGATGCTTTCTTAGTTCAAGGATATCTTACTGCTAAGCACCGATTGTGGCAAATGGAAATGCAAACACATTTGGCTGCAGGTAGGCTTACTGAAATCATGGGGGAGTCGTTGTTGAAAACTGATCGTTATCATCGACGTATTGGTTTGAAAAGAGCAGCTGAAATATTTATAAATGAAATTCAGAAAGATAAGGAAGTAGATTCAAAACTAGGGGCTTATGTACAAGGTGTAAATTCTTATATCAATTCACTTACTTACAGAGAGTATCCTTTAGAGTATAAATTATTAGATTATGCTCCCGAAGAATGGACGAAGCTAAAGTCAGGTTTACTTTTAAAATATATGGCGAATGACCTTTCTGGTCGTAATGAAGATGTGGAGTACACTAACGCAATCCAGCTTTTTGGCTCGGACTTATTTGCTTTAATGTATCCAGAAAGGTTAGAAGGTGAGGATCCTATTGTAAATAAAGAGAACAGATGGGAGTTTGATGCAGTGAAAATAGAAAAACCTCAATTAGGAACACTTTCAGAAATGCCTGTTTTGAAAGAAATGGACCCGAAGCCAAATCCAGATAATGGTAGTAATAACTGGGTTGTTGCAGGTTCTAAAACAGCTTCAGGAAATCCTATTCTATGTAATGATCCTCACCTAGGTCTAAATTTACCTTCTATTTGGTATGCAATTCACCTGAATACTCCAGAAATGAATGTGATGGGGGCATCACTTCCAGGTGCACCAACTGTTATTATTGGTTTCAATGAAGATATTGCTTGGGGAGTAACCAATGCACAAAGAGATGTTCAAGATTGGTATAAGTTAATCTTTGATGAAAGCAATAATTCTTACCTGTTAGATGATGAGTGGGTTAAGGCTGAAATGGCTGTCGAATCTTTCAAAGTTAGAGGTGGTGCAGATTTTATAGATACTGTTTATCATACATATTGGGGGCCTGTGGTTTATGATAATAGCTATGGTGGAGATTTAGACCCTCATTACTATGCCTTGAAATGGGTTGCACATGAGCCATCTCAAGAAATAAAAGCTTTGATGAATCTAAATAAAGCCAAAAGTTATGATGAATATCGTGAGGCCATTAAAGATTTTTCTAGTCCTGGACAGAACATGATTTTCGCATCTAATACCGGAGATATTGGAATGACAGTACAAGGAAGATATCCAATGAAATGGCAAGGGCAAGGTAAATTTGTAATGGATGGTACGACAAAAGCTAATGACTGGCAGGGTTTCATTCCTGTAGAACATAATGTATTTGACAAAAATCCAGAAAGAGGTTTTGTAAGCTCGGCAAATCAAATTCCTGCAGATTATACTTATCCATATTATATTTTTGATGCGGTATATGAGCATTACAGAAATAGACGAATCAATCAACTTTTGACAGAGAAGTCTAACATTACTGTATCTGAGATGGAGGAAATGCTTGATGATAATTTTAACCTACTTGCTTCTGAAAATTTACCTTTCCTTTTAGCGCAAGTGAAAGATAAAATGAATACTGAGAGTAAAAAGAAGTTTTTCAAGACATTAGCTGATTGGGATTTCTTTAATGATGCCGATCAAGTAGCTCCAGCGTATTTTGAAGCTTGGATGGATGAACTTTATGAAACTATTTGGGATGAAACCACAACTGACTTTATGGCATTAAAACGACCTTACAAGGCTGTGACCCACAAGTTGATTATGGAAAATCCAGACTTTCCTCTATTTGATATTGCTGAAACAGATAAGGTAGAAACGATGCAAGATGTTCTTCTTATTTCTTTTGAAAACGCAGTAAAGAAAGTCAAAGATTGGGAGGGAGAAGAACAAAATGCGGTATGGAAAAATTATAAATCTACGCAAGTAAAGCATTTGACTAGGCTAGCACCATTTAGTGTAGAAGTTCACAATGGAGGAAATCATAATATTGTGAATGCGACAAGTGAAAGACATGGTCCATCTTGGAGAATGGTTGTTGAGTTAGACCCTTCAGGTACAAAAGGGTATTTTGCTTATCCAGGAGGTCAAGAGGGAAATCCAGGGAGTTATTACTATGATAACATGATTAGAAATTGGGAGGCATGTAAGCTTTACCCAAATACTTTGATTTCCAAGGAAGACCCAGTAATGTCAAAGCTTACATTAAAAGCGGAGTAATTTTTTTAAAGAATTAATGAAATGAAAGATATATTATTAAAATCAATCGGAATTGCTTTTGTAGTAGGTTTAGCCCAATGGGTATTTCCGTGGTGGGGAACGGCTTCTGTAGCTGCGGCTACTTTTGCTCTGATTTATGTAAATCAGACAGCAACTAAAGCTTTTTTAAGTGGGTTTGTTGGTGTTGGAATTCTTTGGTTTGCTTATGCTTATTATCTAGACTCAAATAATGCATCTATTCTAAGTACAAAAATTGGAGAGTTATTTCAGTTACCAAATTATCAGTATTTATTTCTGATTACTGCGGTATTCGGAGGGTTGCTTGGCGGATTGTCTAGTTTAACAGGCTTTTCACTGCGTAAATTGTTTTAGTTCTAAGAATAAAATATAATTAAGAAGACCATCCAACTTGGATGGTCTTTTTTATTCAGTATCAGATATTCGTTCAAAAATAAATTCTCCTCCTTCATCACCCACGCTTCTTAATGGGTTTCCAATGGGAGTTTGATAACTCTCTTCAGCAACATTTTTTTTCACATATTGCACTAGATCAGATACTGCTACATATTTGACATTGTTCTGATTCAAGAAATCTAGCATGGTCTGACAAAATGGGCTATGTTGTCCTGCTATACCATCTCCAACAGTTTCCAACCGACCAGAAGCCAAAGCCCACCTAGACCGATATTGAGCAACATTTTCAATAAACCCTTTAGAACTTTGATTGAATAATGAACCTGAAAAACAAGCATCAGCTACTATAAAGATATGTTGTGCTCTTATATTTTTTATATTCTGTATAATTTCAGCATTACTCAATAGTGTACTCATTTTATCGGGAACACCATTTACAGGAACCCAATATCCTTCTTTCAAGATTTCATCAAAAATACCATGACCTGAAAAGTAAATCATCAGATTATCATTCCAACTCATATTTTTAACTAAATACTTTAAGGTGTCTTGAATAGCATCAAGAGTTGCTTTATTGTCATATAATTCAATAGTTCTAGGAGCTGTAAATGTATATTTCTGTTCCAATGTAGTGACAATTGCCCTAGCATCACTCACCGCATTGTTTAGTAAAGGATAGTTTTCATAATCATTAATGCCAACTGCAAGAAGATAGTTATGTCCTTCTTTATTAGTTGCAGTTAAGGTCTCGTCTTCTCTTCTCGTAACGGTAATTTCTCTGATAGCCTCATTCCCATTGATGTCAGTGGCTTTTATTTGGAAGTCATTTTGTCCCATAGCCAATTCTACATACACTTGGAAATCATTTTGTTCAGTCAGATCAAGCTTCATTCCATTGACCGAAACACTACTTACACCATATTCATCAATGATATTTCCTTTGATTAGAATTTCTTCTTGTGTCATAAGTAATTGTCCACCTCTCACCACAGGATGGCTGATGTTAATGAGGGGTGGGTAAATATCTTCTTCATCTCTGTAAACTATCGGAGGTATAATATTGAGATTGGTGACATTCCACATAAATAAATCCTCTGATAGGAATGCTCCTGTGGCTAGATATTTTCCGGTTGGGTCAAATTCAATGGCAGTGATTGTACCACCATTTTTTACTATGTTTTGACTTCTGAATTGTCTACTATCAGCTTCCCAAATATTAAAGAAGTCATCTTTCCCACTGCTGGCTAAATACTTTGAGTCAATACTAAAAGCAATATCGTAAATTCGATCAGTGTGTTTTTTGGGTAGTTTTATACTTTTGATACTATCATTTTCGAGGCTATGGATTAGAAGGCAACCCTTGTCATCTCCAGATGCAATGAGTTGCTTATTGGGGCTAATAGCTATAGCTCTAACCCAATCATCATGTTGGTAAACATCAATGAGTTCATCTTCCAATAAATCCCAGATTCCTACTTCGCCTTTGGTATTACTGAATCCTAACATAGTACCATCAGCAGCGTAGAATAAGTCTAAAATAGCTTGTCCTTTATTTGGGTTACGGCTATTTATTTTACTACCTGTTTTAAGATGGTATATAAATATATCACCACCTTTTGTGCCTATAGAGACTTCTTGATTGTTAGAATTGACAGTGAGATTGTATATTTTATCCTGAATATTGCAAATGATGGCGCGAGTGGTATCAAGTTCAAGATTGTATTCCCAGATGCAGTTTTTGAGTGTATTTTGTGAGCCGAACACTTTTTTATCGCCGACGAAATAGATTTTTTCATTGTCTGCAGAAAAGCTAATATCATGTAAGAAAGCAAGATCAGTTTGAATAATTGACCTTAGTCCTCTACTCCCCGAATACCAAATTGAAATACGACTCTTGTGGGCAATAGCGAAATATTTTCCATTAGGACTAAAATCGACTTGTTTGATATGACCTTCGGTTGGGAACGTCACAACTTCCCCTTGTCCTAAACAGAAAGAAGGGATAATCAGAAAACAGAAAATATAAAACCAATATTTATACATGCTTTAAAGCTTCTTGTCCAGAAATGAAAAAATCAATCCTATTTTAAAATTTAAGAACAAATTTTTCTCTCTAGTAGTTGATTGCCCCAAATAAGAAGCTGATGCATCTTGAAGAAAGTTTTCATTATCCTCTACTTCAGAAATCATTCCTATGGTTCGGGTATTATAGTATTCTACAGCCTTGAAAACATCATTTAAAGAAATTCCTAAATCAAAAGACACAACTCTATTGACTTTCAATATAATTCCCAATTCAAGACCAAAAATGATTTGCTCGTCATTGTCCAAATAGCGAATAGGTTCAATGAATTCTGGGTTAAAAGGATCATCTATATCAAAAATATCAAGGTTTGCACCTTCGCTTGCATCTGTTATAATATCCTTATATCCTTTGCGCATCATATATGTATTTTGAGGGAAATCTAGAAGTCTCGGTCGATGGAAAAGTATGCCTGCTAGAAAGCTGATATAAAATTGTGTACGCTTAATAGAAAAGGTTTGGTATCTGAAAACAGCATTTAAGAAATGATTTTGAAGTTGAAGGTTACCAGCAAACTCATCTAATAATATGATATCATTTGTATTATTTTCATTTATGACCATAGTTCCAATCGTATAAAGGTCATTTAGTCTTATAAAATGATAGTTGGTACCTATGGCAATATTGCGACTAATATTGTAGAGTAAAGCGCCGCCAAAATTACTTGCTCTACTTCCATTTAAGTCGGGAGAATTTAGTAACTGAAGAGGGGATACATGAAATTCAAAAGCTGGGTTATCTTGTGAATATCCAAAGTTAAGCGTCTGTGTATTTAATAGAAACGAGAGAATTAAGGCTTTTGCGATGCAATGAAATTTAAAATGTATAAAGTACAATTTATACTTATTCCAAATAGTGTCTTTTTCCTTCATTTTCAGTTTTTAGCTCAAGGTTCTTCAGTATTTTACCGAAGTTTACTAGAAATTAGCATTTAACTTTATTTGCAAAAAATATTTAGAATGATTATCTAGAGAAAAAGCTCTGCATGCATACTAATTTTGGACGATTTTAGTATGTAGAGCAAAGATTCTAATATTTTTTTGAAGTTTAAGAATAACCAAAGACAACTACGCAATAACCAATAAACAACACATGATGAATACAATCACTATTATTCAGCAAGTACTATTCGTGATTACCCTCGGAATAGCTGGCTTCTTTGTTTTTAAGAGAGCTAGTTCCATTCGTAGGAATATCCTTTTAGGTAAAGACGCTGAATTCAACGATCAAAAAGGAAAGAGATGGGGGACAATGTTCAGAGTTGCTTTTGGACAACAAAAGATGTTTGATCGCCCGTTCGTAGGATTTATGCACTTCTTGATTTATGCAGGATTTCTATTAATCAATATAGAAATGCTGGAAATTATATTGGATGGAATTTTGGGTACTCATAGATTGTTTGTTCCTGTTTTGGGAGATGTTTATCCTTTTCTAATCAATTTCTTTGAGTGTGCAGCTATAGGAGTCGTTTTGGCTTGTGTCGTATTCTTACTTAGAAGAAATGTAGCTCGTATCAAACGATTCCATAAGGATGAAATGAAAGGTTGGCCTACAAGTGATGCAAATATCATTTTGGTATGGGAAATCGTTTTGATGTTCTTTCTATATACCATGAATGCAACAGATTATTTGCTTCAAGAAGCAGGTGATGCTCATTACCCTGTAGTTGGCAGCTTTGCAATTAGTCAATATCTAGTGCCTTTATATAGTGGCCTTTCTCCTGAGGCTTTAGTGATGGTTGAAAGATCAGCTTGGTGGGTACATATCATTGGTATTTTAGGATTCGCTGTTTATATCACATATTCTAAACACCTTCACATTGCATTAGCTTTCCCAAATACCTACTTCTCTAGATTGGAGCCACGTGGTAAGATGAAAAATATGGAGAGTGTGACTAATGAGGTTAAAATCATGATGGGAGCACCTGCTGAGGATTCAGGCGAAGAAGTTGGGACTTTTGGAGCTAAAGATGTTAAAGACTTGCAGTGGAATCAAATCATGAGTGCTTATTCGTGTACTGAATGTGGTCGATGTACTTCTGAGTGTCCAGCAAACTTAACAGGTAAAAAACTATCTCCTCGTAAAGTGATGATGGATATAAGAGATCGCGCTGAAGAAGTTGGGAAAAATATTGATCAACATGGAGCAGATCATGATGACGGTAAATCACTATATGGAGATTATATCTCAAAAGAGGAGTTGATGGCATGTACATCATGTAATGCTTGTGCCGATGCTTGTCCGATTAACATTGATCCACTTTCAATCATTTTGGATATGAGAAGATATGTTGCAATGGAAGAAGCAAGTACACCAGCTTCTTGGAATGCAATGTTCCAAAATGTAGAAAACAGTCAAGCACCTTGGGCATTCCCTGCTGCAGACCGTTTCAAATGGGCTGAAGAGATTTCAAATTCTGTAGACAGCCAACAATAATTTTTTAACCAAATAAACACAATCAACCATGAGCGAGAATATTAAAATCCCTACAATGGCCGAAATGGCTGCTGAAGGCAAAGAACCAGAAATCTTATTTTGGGTAGGATGTGCAGGTTCGTTTGACGATAGATATAAAAGAGTTACTGTTTCATTTATCAAAATATTAAACAAAGTAGGAATCAACTTTGCAGTGTTAGGACCTGAAGAAAGTTGTACTGGAGACCCTGCTCGTAGAGCTGGTAACGAGTTTCTTTTCCAAATGCAAGCAATGACCAATATTGAGGTATTAAATGCTTACAATGTGAAAAAGATTGTAACAGCTTGTCCTCATTGTTTTAATACACTGAAGAATGAATATCCTGAGCTTGGCGGAGAATATGAAGTGCTTCATCACTCTGAATATCTCCAACAATTGATTAATGCAGGAAAGGTGAAGGTACAAGACGGGGGTGAGTTTAAAGGAAAGAAAATCACTTTCCATGATTCTTGCTATCTAGGTAGAGCAAATGATGTTTATGAAGCTCCTCGTGATGTTTTGAAGGCATTAGATGCTGATCTTGTAGAAATGAAAAAATGCAAGACTAAAGGTCTTTGTTGTGGTGCCGGAGGTGCTCAGATGTTTAAAGAGCCTGAGCCAGGAAATAAAGATATTAATATTGAACGTACTGAACAGGCATTGGATACAGGAGCTAAAATTGTCGCAGCAGGTTGCCCATTCTGTATGACTATGCTTTCAGATGGTATCAAGAATAAAGAAAAAGAGAAGGAAGTAAAAGTACTAGATTTAGCTGAAATGCTTGCTCAACAATTATAGTCTTTGAAAACTTTTCCAATTAATGAATGGATGTAGTTAAAGGATCCCCTGTTTACTTTGTGTGAATAGGGGCTTTCTTTTGCTAAACAAATTTAAAGTGTTTGGGTTAAATCATTAAACAAATATTGAACTATGGAAATAAATATAAATCTCATCATTTTTATCCTAGCTGCGAGTACTCTTTTCCCAATGGCAGGGTATTATTTGGATTATCGAAAGAAGAAAAAAAGTTATAAAGCGAGAGAAAATCAAAAAAATAAATCGATTTAGGAGCCTAAGTAAGGCTCCTTTTTTTGTACTTCTTCATTTTTATTACATAGGTCTAGGATTGGGAATTATATGTTAAGAACTCTAGTTTATTTATTCGAAAGGTGTAATCATGGTAGGACTTATTACATCTGAAAGAAATGATTTTATTCAGTGTTAAAAATATTTGATCTGAAGCATTTCTTCAGGCAAAATGAAATTTTCTCTCCACTGTTTCTTGATTAACATAGAAAAACCCATAGGGCTTTGCCGATGGGTTTTTTGCTTAATTAGTCCCAACAGAATATAACTTTTTGGTGAATATTGCTTTTAATTGTTAGTTAAAAAGCAAATAAATAACAAACCTGATTTCGCATGCTTACAATTGTAGCATTAGCCTTATTCTTATCCATTATTTCAATTCCTAACCTTCAAGCTCAAAGTCAAGAACTTGCTATAGGAAATACAATAGATACTGTTTATTCAGATTCGACCATTGTAGAAGAACCGATTTCTACAAAACCAGAAAAGAACCTGAGATCAAGTATAATGGGTGGTCCTTCTTATACTCCAGAAATGAGTGCAGGGGTAGGAGGTGCGGTCTTATTTACTTTTAAGACTAATCCAAAAGATTCATTGATTCAACGGTCAACCGTGCCTATTGCCTTCAACTTTTCACTTACAGGAGCAATGGTTTTTGCTTCAGCTCAAAGTCTCTTTTTTAACCAAGATAAATTCAGAATCCAAAATAAGGTAATCTATAAACAGATGCCCGATCATTATTTTGGGGTAGGGTACGAATCTGCAACTGAAATTGGTGATGTAGGAGATAATACAACACTTTATGATCGATTTTCATGGGAATTAAACCCCGTATTTATTTGGCAAGCTGTACCTAATGTATTTTTAGGTGCTGGTATAGACTTAAATAGAACTTGGGTGGAAAACCCGAATGAGAGAATGCAAGAAGATAAAGACTTCAAGAAATTTGGAGATGATATCTTTAACAGTGGATTCATACTTCAAGCACAGTATGATACCAGAGATGTAAATGCAAATGCATACGAGGGGATGCTTTTGAGCATTCGAGGTAACTTTTTCTCAAAAAGCTTAGGTAGTGACTTCAGCTATCAACAGTTAGAACTAGAGTACCGCCAGTTTAAACAGCTATTCAATAGACGTAGTGTTTTGGCATGGATGGCAAAAACAGAAATAGGTTTTGGAGATGTACCTTATACAGAAATGTCAATGATTGGTTCCCCTAATGACTTAAGAGGTTATAGATGGGGGAAGTTTAGGGACAGAAGTATGGCTTATGGTATGGTAGAGTACCGACATATGTTTAACCGACGAAAGCCAAATAAAGAAGGGAGTTATGAATCTAAATCTGGATTTGCGACTTGGGTAGGAGCTGGTACAATGGGGGATACTCCTAAAGATTGGAGTCATTTACTTCCAAACGTCGGTGTTGGCTATCGATATGAGGTTCAGCCACGAATGAATTTTAGATTAGACGTAGGGCTTGAACCAGGAACTGGAAATGTGCTATTCTATATGAACATGACCGAAGCGTTCTAAACATTTCCTTTATTCGTCAATTAATAAAAAAGACCTCTATTCAAACATTCTAGTGTTGAATAGAGGTCTTTATATTATTTATAAATGAGATAACTATGCCTTAATTTCTTCTTTCCAGCATTCAACACCTTTATCTAGACCTATATTTTTAGCTAGAAATACAGGGTTTTTTCCTTCTTTCTTTTGAGCCATATAATCTTTAAGGGCTGCAAAAGCAATCGGTGAAAGTCTCAAAATTGCGTAGATATTTATAAGAGCCATTAAGCCCATAAATAAATCGGCAAGGTTCCATACCAATCCAATTGAAGTATATGCTCCAAACATCACCATGATCAGAACAAAAACTCTATACATTATAAGGTAGACTCTATTGCTTGAAATAAACTTAATATTTGATTCGCCATAGTAGTAGTTACCTACAATCGAGCTGAATGCAAATAGAAGAATGCATACAGCTATAAAAGGAGTACCCCAATCACCAACTTGGCTTTTCATAGCTGCTTGAGTAAGCTGAATACCATCAACTCCTTTTACAGTGTATTCTCCAGAAATAAGAATAAGAAAAGCTGTTGCAGTACAAATAAGAAGCGTATCTGTAAATACACCGAGTGTTTGAATAAATCCTTGCTTTACAGGGTGGGTAACATTGGCTGTTGCTGCCGCATTTGGTGCTGATCCCATACCTGCTTCATTGGAGAAAAGCCCTCTCTTAATACCTTGCATTAGTGCTGCTCCTACGGCTCCACCTGCTACTTGTTCAAGTCCGAAAGCGTTATTTACAATCAAAGCAATGATTGAAGGTACTTGTCCGATGTTAGAAATAAGTACATAGATGGCTACCAAAATGTAAGCAACAGCCATTATAGGTACTAATGTCTCAGATACTTTTGCAATTCTTTTTACTCCACCAAAAATGATTATTGCAGTCAGAAATGTAAGTGCTAATCCGAGCTGAATACGATCAATTCCATAAGCTTCTTGGAAGGCAAAAGTGATGGTGTTTGATTGTACTGCATTAAAAATAAAACCAAAGCAAATGGTAATAAGTATGGAGAATACAATACCGAGATTTCTACTTCCTAATGCTTTTTCGATATAATAAGCAGGGCCACCAACAAATGAATGCTTGGTTGGTTCTTTTTCTTTATAAATCTGAGCTAAAGTACTTTCTACAAAGGCAGATGCAGAACCAATAAGAGCGATTAACCACATCCAAAATACAGCACCAGGTCCTCCTGCTACGATAGCTAGTGCTACACCCGCTAAGTTTCCTGTACCTACTCGAGATGCAGTACTGATACAAAATGCTTGAAAAGAAGAAACACCACCTCTTTTACTGGTTGCTCCTTGTGCCAAAAGGCTGAACATTTCCTTTATATTGACAAATTGTACGAATCCACTTTTTATCGTGAAAAATAAGCCTGCTCCAATCAATAAAATGATAAGTACATAAGACCAAAGAATATTGTTACTTTCGTTTACAAATGATTCAAAGAGTTCTAACATAATTTGAGATTCCTGTGATGTGTTATTCTTGAGAAGTACGTGGTATATTTTCAATGAAATCTTCTCAAAAGAAATATATAATAATTACAACCACTTTTTTGATCTACTTATTCCTTTCGTGACACTTAATTCCTATTTATTTTTTAGAAATACAGAGTCGCTAAGAAATAAGGGTGATTATATGCTTAGATTAAAATCTTTCAAATCTACCAGAATGAGGTAGAAATATTACTTTATAAATGAGACGGTCATTTCATAAGGAATACTGAAAGACATGAAAAAACCCGTTCTGAATTGCTTCAAAACGGGCTAATTTATTGAAAAGGATAGATTTATCCTCTTCCCATTAAACGACCTCTAAGGCCTCCTTTTTTCTTTCCTTTTTTACCACCTCCGGCACCAGGAGCATTACCACCAGTCATACGGTTAATTTTCTTCATTGCTTTACGCATTTCATTGAATTGCTTCAGCAAGTTGTTAACCTGTTGGATAGAAGTACCTGAACCAGCTGCCAATCTTTTCTTTCTTGAGTTGTCAATCAAGTCTGGATTAGCACGCTCTTTTGGAGTCATTGAATAGATGATAGCTTCAACTGGTTTGAATGCATCTTCATCAATTTCTTGATCTTTCAAGGCTTTACCCATACCCGGGATCATTCCCATCAAGTCCTTGATGTCACCCATTTTCTTGATGCTTTGGATTTGAGAAAGCAAATCGTTGAAGTCAAGTTGGTTTTTACGCAACTTTTTGTTCAAACGAGCAGCTTCTTCTTCGTCGAAAGCTTGTTGTGCTCTTTCTACCAAAGATACAACGTCACCCATACCTAAGATACGTTGTGACATACGCTCTGGGAAGAACTCATCAAGAGTGTTGTCTAGTTTCTCACCAGTAGAGATGAATTTGATTGGCTTTTCTACAACTCTACGAATTGATAGAGCAGCACCACCACGAGTATCACCATCTAACTTAGTAAGAACAACACCATCAAAATTCAGACGATCGTTGAAAGTCTTAGCAGTGTTAACAGCATCTTGACCTGTCATTGAGTCAACTACGAAAAGTGTCTCAGAAGGAGCAATGGTTTCTTTGATCTCAGTGATCTCGTTCATCATTTGCTCATCGACAGCCAAACGACCTGCAGTATCGACTACTACAATGCTTTTACCGTTTGCTTTCGCATGTTTGATACCATTTTGAGCAATCTCAACAGGGTTTTTATTTTCTCTTTCGGTATAAACCTCAATTCCTGTTTGCTCACCAAGCGTTTCAAGCTGATCGATAGCGGCAGGACGATAAACGTCACAGGCTACGAATAAAACTTGTTGTCCTTGTTTTTTAAGACGAAGTCCAAGTTTACCAGTAAAAGTAGTTTTACCAGAACCTTGAAGACCAGCAATTAAAACTACCGCAGGGCTGCCTTTTGGAGAAAAAGGAACCATCTCACCACCCATAAGCTCAGTAAGTTTATCACTTACGATCTTAGTGAACATTTGTCCTGGTGAAACTGCAGTAAGTACGTTTTGACCTAATGCTTCTTCCTTGATCTCGTTGGTAACTTCTTTTGCAATTTTGAAGTTAACATCGGCATCTAGAAGAGCTCTTCTTATTTCTTTGATCGTAGCAGCAACGTTTACTTCACTGATACGACCTTCTCCTTTGATATTCTTAACGGCTCTATCTAGCCTTGAACTTAAATTCTCAAACATGAATATTAGACTTTAAAAAAATATTCGTTGTAATATTCTTATGTGACGCTTCAATTTGAACGTACAAAAATATCGTTTTTTTAACTATAATCCTATTAACCTTCTTCAAGAAGTTAATTGTTGAGCTTAATTAAAGGCTTTTTAACTGATCTGATTCTTTAAATGGGCAATCTCATCTTGAAAGTCGAGCTTTTCAAGACCTTCCATCTTTTGTATGGTTTTTTCTGCAAAGTTTCGGTATTCGTCAGTATTCGGATTAAAAGGGCGATGTTCGGCAGCTCGTTTTAATTTCTCAACCACTTTCAACATTTCTTTTGCTTTGTTGTCAAAGTATGTTTGCTGAAAGTGTTCCCAAATATAGTCTATACTTTCTTTACTAGGATGTACCATATCAGATTCAAAGAATCTATAATCTCTCAAATCATCTAAAAGTAATTCATAAGAAGGGAAATATGAACAGTTATCAAATTCTTGTGTCATTTGATGGCAAGCCAATCGTAATGTAGATTTACTCACGCTATTCAGCTCTAAACCATCTCTGATATGTCTAACAGGACTTACCGTAAAGATAAACTCAGTGGAAGAAGGGAATAATGATCTGATTTCTTTCAAATCATTTAAGCAAGCTTCATAACTTAAAAGTTCTCGGTCAAATTCTTTATTAGGAATCTTGTGACAGTTGCCTACGATTTGGCTTGAGTTTTTCTTTTTGTAAACGAAAGCAGTACCTAAAGTGATTATTACTTTTTTATAATGTGTCAGATTTCTATGAATCTTTTTTATCTCTTTATTCATTTTTTCTAAGGTTTCTTTTTGAGAAGAAAAACTCAGAGAAGAATGAAAGTCGAAATGTCGCCAAACTCCTTGATTTTGGAATAGGTCTTTTTCCTCTATTAACTTTTCAGAAGCGCACCTGCTTAAACACTGTTTGATTGATGAAGGATTATATAATATCCCAAAAGGATTTTGATGAATTGAAAATTTGTGGTAGGCTAATAAATTACCAATGTGCTCCGAAAAACACGATCCAATTAGTAAAATGGGGGTGTCAAATGATATTTTTTTATCCGAAGGATTTATCTCAAATGTCGTACGGAATACTCTAGCCATTGCGAATCAACTTTTTTTGCAAAACTAATTGTTTATCTCTCTATAATGAAAAACAATCTTCCTTTGTTAATGTACTTGGAATAACTACTTTTGTGGACTGAAATCAAATTTCAATCGGTAAGAAGATTAATTTTTACACTTACCTTAGATTGAAATAAAAATAACATAAGAAGAAATAAATAATATTCTACTTATTTCCTGAGTGTTGACTATGAAAAAATATACGTACACAGAAAAAAAGGATACCCGTTCAGGTTTTGGTGATGGGTTGTTGGAAGTAGCAAAGAAGAATGACAAAGTAGTAGGTCTTTGTGCTGACCTTACTGGGTCATTGAAAATGGACGCTTTTGCTAAAGAATTTCCAGAAAGATTCTTCCAAACAGGTATTGCAGAAGCTAATATGATTGGTATCGCTGCAGGTATGACAATTGGTGATAAAATTCCTTACACAGGTACTTTCGCTAACTTCTCTACTAGCCGTGTGTATGATCAAATCAGACAGTCGATTGCATACTCTAAGAAAAATGTAAAGGTATGTGCTTCTCACTCAGGTTTAACACTAGGTGAAGACGGTGCTACTCACCAAGTATTGGAAGACTTGGGTATGATGAAAATGCTTCCTCACATGGCTGTAATCAATACTTGTGATTACAATCAAACAAAAGAAGCTACGATCAAAATCGCTGATTATGATGGACCTGTTTACTTGCGTTTCGGACGTCCGAAAGTACCAGTATTTATGCCAGAAGGATCTTTCGAAATTGGTAAAGCAATCCAATTGAACGAAGGTTCTGATGTAACTATCATTGCAACTGGTCACTTGGTATGGGAAGCTATCCAAGCAGGTGAAATGTTGGCAGAAAAAGGTATTGAAGCTGATATCATCAATATCCACACAATCAAGCCTCTTGACACTGAAGCAATCTTGAAATCTGTGAAGAAAACAGGTTGTGTAGTTACTGCTGAAGAGCACCAAATTTTCGGTGGTCTTGGAGAAAGCGTGGCGGGTGTACTTTCAAGAGAATATCCAGCTCCAATCGAGATGATCGGTGTGAAAGATGTGTTCGGTGAGAGTGGTACTCCTGATGAATTGATGGAAAAATACGGTTTGAAAGCTGTTAACATCGTTGAATCAGTAGAAAACGTAATGAAAAGAAAGAATGCTTAATTAGTATTTTTCATTTCTATACAAAAAGAGTCATCCTGAATATTTCGGGATGACTCTTTTTTCATATTTATACTTTCTTAGAACATTAGTAGATGGACAAAAGAAATGAGTGTAACTATCCTTAGAGTTAACGAAGTGATCTAAGGATTTGTCTGTGAAAGCAAAAGTCTTTAGATTCGAAAAATCTGCTAAAATGTCGAGTATGAAGACTCTAATTCCCATTTCTTAATTCGAAGATGCTGCACTCGCTCACTTCGTTAACTCTTCGAATAGAATATCCATTTTCTTATGTCCTGGTCATTAAGTTCTGTGATATTCTGGAATAGCTAAAGTATCTAAGACCATATTGATATTATAGTAAGATTTATTCAGACGGTTTGTGAGAATGATCAAACAACTTTCTGATTCTGGGTAATGAACAAATAGTGTAGAAAACCCTTTCCACCATCCTGTATGATAGACTACCGTTTTGCCATCAGTAGTTTCATACAATCTATAGCCAAACCCGTAATTGTATTTTCCTCTTTTCTTCGGACTTCCTTTTTCAAATGCATCTGCTAAAATATCCTTCTGAATAATTGTACCATCCAATAAGGCTTTATCCCACAAGAACATATCGTATGCTGTTGAGTAAACACTTTTGTCACCCATTACGGTATCTAAGAAATAATCTCTATAAGGACGTCTTCTTGCCGTATAACCCTGTACAACTTTTTCTAATTGTTCTTTTGGGGTTTGAACAGATCTCGCAAAAGTATTTTTCATGCCTAAAGGCTCGAAAATTTCTTTCTTTAAGAAAACATCAAAAGGTAAACCGCTTACTTCTTCTACAATGGATGCCAAAACGATATACCCCGTATTGCTGTACAAGAAGCGACCATCAGGTTGTCCGTATTTATTTGGAGGGTCAGCGATTAGCATTTCCATGATTTCTTCATTGGAAACCACACTATCATGATGGTATGATTTAGGATAATATTCCTCAGCCTTATAGATATAGTTCGGAAGACCAGACCTGTGCGTAAGCAACTGTCTGATAGTTATACCTTCATAGGGGAAGTTCGGAATGTATTGCTGAATGGTATCTTCGTAAGCTAATAATCCTTTTTGTTTGAGCAACATGACAGATGCAGCCGTGAACTGCTTAGATACAGATGCCAACTGAAAAACATGGTCTTTCTGCATCTTTTCTTTCTTACTTGTATTTGCCCACCCAAAGGCCTCCTCATAAATTACTTGTCCTTTCTGAGCAGCTAAAATGACCCCATTGAAAGCATTATGTTTGGCTCTTCTTTGGAATATAGAATCAATGACATGCTCTTTCAAATCGAAGTTAAATGTCTCGATCAAGGCATTGATACTATCTTCAACACTCACATTTTCTCCTGCTGTTTCATGATATGTAGAATCAGAAGAAGCTGTAAGTACAGCTTGCGTTGGTTCGTCAGTAAAATGGGAGTAGCTGGTTATAATTATGATCACGGATAATATTCCGAGAAGTAAATTTCTTCGCATCACTTTTTCAATCTCTACAGTTGGTCTAATCGAAACACAAATATACAAAGGGACTTTTGTACTGGAAGGTTCTCTCTATTAAAGTTTGTTTTCTTTAGGTATTAAAAAGTGAGATTCTGTTAATGTCTTCGTAGTTTTACCCCGAATACAAACGAAACCAATATGAGTAAGCATTTATTAATCGTCAGTACATCTACAGTATACGGAAAGGGTTATCTTGGTTATATGGAAGAAGAGATTAAGAACTTCTTCGGAGAGAATAAGAACATTGTTTTTATTCCTTATGCACGACCAGGTGGCATTTCACATGATGAATATACTGAGATTGCTCGTAAGAAATTTGAAGAATTGGGGCTTTCAGTAAAAGGTATTCATGAGTTTGAAAACCCGAAAAAAGCAATAGCTGAAGCCGATGGCTTTTTTACAGGAGGTGGAAATACCTATGTGCTATTGAAGCAATTGTATGAAAATGGTTTGATTGAGCCCTTAAGAAATGCAGTAGAAAACGGTAAGCCATATATGGGAACAAGTGCTGGTTCTAACATTACGGGATTGAGCATTTGTACAACCAATGATATGCCAATTGTTTACCCTCCTTCATTCAAAGCTTTACAGCTAGTTCCTTTCAATATCAATCCACATTATCTTGATCCGAACCCAGATTCAAAACATATGGGAGAGACAAGAGAAACTAGAATTAAAGAATTTCATTTCTTCAATGATCAGCCTGTGGTAGGTATCCGTGAGGGAAGTTGGTTGGAAGTAATGGGAGAAGATGTAACTTTGTGCGGTGAATTGTCTGCTCGTATTTTTGAGCAAGGAAAAGAACCTTATGAGGTTCCGACAGGAAGTAAAATCAAATTTTAAGAACAAAGGAAATTATGTTTGATGAAAATATGATTGCTGCTCAGATCAAAAATGTGATCATGACAGCAGAAAGTGAAGACACAATCTCAATGCAAATCGGACAAGCAATGATGTTTTTGCAAGGAAGCGGAATGAGTCCAGAGCAAATTGCAGAGATCATTGGCAAAGTTGAGGCTTATCTTCAAACATTGGATGTAGAAGGAAATGAGCAAGCGCAAAAGAATTTGGATGCTGTTTTAGCTAAAATTGCTGAAATCAAGAATGCTTAATTTCTCTCAGAAGAACAAAATCCTGTCTTTACTCAAGTGGTAGAGACAGGATTTTCTTTTTACTTCTTTTTTAGGCGGAATAACTTTTTTCTGTTTCTGTATATATACTCGTATGTACCCGTAATATTTAAAATCAGAAATAGGAGAGCTGTAATTGGGATAAATAAAATGCCCCATTTTCCAAGAATTGGACTAAAAAGTCTTCCGTTGTGAAGCTCAAACATATAATTCCATAATGACATACGGTAATCTTCATACATTTCTTTCGGCATCTGATAAGGCTGTTTTCCATACATATCTAAGTTCATTAAGCCTTGTCCGTGTGCACTCACAAATTCTTCTCCGTCAGGTCTCTGAAAATATCCTGTAACCATATATTGTGCAGGTCGTCCCATGCTTTGGTAAAGAGGAACTGCGGTATTCATCATCAAATCTTTTGATAATTTTTTTCCTTCTTTATAATCAAAAAGCCCATAAAATGAGCCTATCCAAAAATGCTCATTGGGTTTAGCCTCAAAAACTGTTGCTCCCATTACAAAGATATTTACATCCCAATTAATCGGCTTAAACTCTTCACTCAGATCAGCTTTTCCCTCAAATAAACCTTCTGTGGTATCTAAGATGATTCGATCCTTTACAGGATCATAACAAGTATTTCTGATAGAATGATACCAAGGGTTTTTGACTATATATGATGGAATATATTTATCGGGTACTTTTCCGTTTACTAAAGCGACGAGTAGAGGAGGGCGCATAAATAAGCCTGTGCCTCCAAAAATCATTAGAAAACCGAGTATCCATAGCCCAATTTTACTGTGATTTTTAATGGTAAAGGCAAGCCATTTATTGTTTGAACTGACTTTGCCATTTTGCTTATTTTTTCGATTTATTTTCTTTTTGAAAGTGATGTAAAGAGCTGTAGCAGAAAGAAAAATTAAAACAATAGCAGCGATGTCATAAACTAGTTTTCCGGGCAAGCCCCAAAGCCAACCACTGTGAAGTGCGAAGAAAAACATAATTAAATCCATGTACGGACGGCTGTTTCTTCTCAATTCAACTTCTTCAAATAGGAGAGGTGATTGAATACTGCTTTTATAAACTCCTGACTTAGAAAAAGCTAATAACTCATTTCCTCTATTTATAATTTTGACAAATTGATCGTTTGTATAATTCCCAAGGTCAGCCTGTTGCCAATGATTGTTTTCTAAATCCAGTAACCAAATTCCGCCATAAGTAGCAGCTACTATTTGTTTGTTTTCTTTCAGCAGACAGATATCATTTGTTTTCTGAAAATATCTTGAGTCTGTAAATCCATTTTCTTTTTCTGAAATAAAAGATTTTCCTCTATCTATAGATCTCCAAATCCCTTGTTTTCCAGCAAAGAATAGCGTGTCTTCTCCTATGAATTCTGCATCAACTACAGCTCCTCTGTTCCAATTATATGGATGATATTCATCTGGAACTAGATTTTTGGATACACTAAAATTCGCAAACCAATCGGGGTGGTTAAGAATAACACCCGAAATACTCATCCAAATCAGAAAGAGAGATAGCGCAAGTCCGATGTATTTATGCCATGATTTGGCTAGTTTATATGTCCGTTTAGGGATAGGCGAAAAGAAATTTCTCATTTACAAACAAAGAATTGGTTTGTGATCCATTTATGGTAAATGTATAATAAAAGATGTTTAAGTCTTTTATTTTAAGTGGTTGGTTAAGTTTTATTTGTATTTAAATATGGGTTAGTATGTCTTCTTCAAAGTGAGTTTTGTAGAGAAACTAAAATGTATACTTTATCTACCAAAATGTTTAAGTGGTAAGCACTCTGTTTGAGCGAACTTTGCAATAGCAAAAATCGAAAAAGAAGCACTTAAACATGAACACAATGAAAAATACTACAGAAATTAATGCTGGGAAAAACGAAGTAAGATTTAAAAGTCAAGGCGTAAGTCTCGCAGGCTTGATTTTCACTCCGTCCAATTTTGATGCGAGTAAAAAGTACCCAACGGTTGTTTTTTCGGGACCTTTCAATCAAGTCAAAGAGCAAATGGGCGCTTTGTACGGTCAGAAGTTTGCAGACAAAGGCTACATCTTTTTAAGCTTTGATCATTTAGGTTACGGAGATAGCGAAGGCGATGTTCGTAACTACGAAAATCCATTTACTAAAATTGAAAGTATCCGTGATTCTATCTCATACATCAGAACTTTGGCTTGTGTGGACAGAGAAAAACTTTACGGATATGGTGCTTGTGCAAGTGGGGGGTATATGCCTATCGTAGCAACAACCGATAAGCGTTTGAAAGCGATCGCAACTGTAAGTGGTATGATGAATAATCAAGCTTCGTATTTTGGAGTGATGACTAAAGAACAATTGAATGCTATGTTTAATATGGCAAATGAAGCACGTCAGAAAGCATATGAGTCAGGTGAAGTAGATTATTACGATGCGCTTAATATGAATGCGGTTGATCCAAATAAACTTCCAGAAGGTGCGTATGGAGAAGGTTATGATTACTACATGACAGAACGTGCTGGTACGCAAACTTACCCAAATTATACACATATGGCTCCAGCTTTTTTGATGGAGCAAGCACCTTTGGCTAATGCAACGGCTTATGCGCCAAATCTAAATACGCCATATCTTGGTATTTATGGTGAAAAAGCAATGGCTGATACAGCACCATTGACCACAATGTTTTATGATGCTTGTAGTGAACCAAAAGAACTTTTTGAAATACCAGATGCATCTCACGTTAGTCTTTATGACATCGATAAAGATGTGGATAGAGCTGTAGAGAAAATGGTTGAATTCTTCGGAAAGTATTAATTTTTGATTTAGGGTGAGGATATTCTAATTAATCCTCACTCTATTATAATTTATAATTGGGAACAATAAAATGGATACACAAGAAATAGCAAAATTGGTAAATTCTCGATGGACGCATCAAATCAGAGGTGGAGATCATCGTTTTATCGATATCTCGATTGTTGAAGCAGAAGGAAGGTTTTTTGTCCGTCAGTACAAATTTGGGAAAAGGAGTTGGCGAGAAGCTTTTTTAGAGAATTCTGATGGAGCTATGAAGATCGGAGATAAGATTTTTAATGTTGATGGGGTAGTACCAAAAGATTTAGATGAAGTGAATCCGAAAGTCAATAAAGCATATTTCAAGAAAATGAATATCGTGTATTGGTTAATGCGATTGACTTATGATAGATCAAAACATGGGGCTTCTACAACAGAGCTTGTTCCGAAGTTGTAGAATTGAAATAATTGGAGATACTGTTCCTGTCGGAAATTACATGAAAGCGTCAAAATGAAAAATCTCATTTTTAAAAATATAGCAGAATTACATGAATATATGGGAGAGGCAGAGCCCGAAAATCCTTTATTCAGTGTGAGTCATACCAAACTAAAGGAAGGTGAAACGAATGACTGTGAAACTGATGGTTTAAACGAAACAGTAAGTTTGACCAATCAGTTTTATAGCATCAGTCTGAAAAATATCATTTCTGGAGAGTTGGTCTATGGGCGTACCAAATATGATGGAAGTAAAGGAACTCTTTTATTTACAGCACCAAATCAGACAATGGTTTTCAAGAATATGGTCTTTAGTTCTGAAGCTTACCATATTGTTTTCCATAAAGATTACTTGAATGGTTATGAACTGTTTGAAAAAATCAAAAAATACAATTTCTTCAATTATAATGTAAATGAAGCGCTTCATCTTTCTCCAAAGGAAGAAAAGACTCTAAAAACTATTTTCAAGAATATTGAAGCAGAGTATCATAATAACCAAGATGAGTTTAGTAAAGAAATAATACTTTCTCATCTAGATACTTTATTGAAATATTCAGACCGTTTTTATAAGCGTCAGTTTTTAGATAGAAAAGAGATTAATCAAGATCTTTTTACAAGGTTTACGACCATTCTAGAAACGTATTTTGCCACCAATCAATTAGAAGAAAAAGGAATACCAAGTGTTGAATGGTTTGCTGATAAATTAGGAGTTAGTCATCGGTATATGAGTGATACGATCAAGGCTGAAACAGGTAAAACAGCAGTAGATCAGATCAACCTTTTCTTGATTGAAGAAGCTAAGAATTTACTTTTAGCTCCCGAGGCATCAATTTCATCTACTGCTTATAAATTAGGGTTTGAGTATCCTCAGTATTTCTCAAGACTTTTTAAGAAGAAAACAGGAATGAGTCCGAAAGCTTATATAGAGAGTACTAGTGCCAATTGAGTTTGTTAATATTTTTTCATCTAACCGAGCGTCTTGAAGCATTATTTTTTGAATCGGGTAGAGGGGTATTATTTTTCCTTTTTTGATGTTATCTGATAGATGAATTTTGTCAGATATAATCGATTGGTATGAAAGCAGTACAAATCACAAAGAACGGAGGGGTAGAAGTCCTAAATTTTACAGATGTAGAAAAGCCAATCCCTGCTCAAGGGCAAGTTTTGGTAAAAATACATGCTGCGCCTGTTAATTTTATTGATACCGTTTTACGTGAGGGGAATATGCCTCCGGGAATGGCTCCCGAACTACCTTTTATTCCTGGAGTAGAAGGTTCAGGTGTCGTGGAAGATCCAAATGATAGCATTCTTAAAAAAGGAGATAAGGTAGCATTTTTAGGAGTGATTGGTTCGTCTACTTATGCCGAATATGCTTTGGTAGATGCAGGTAAGCTTGTTGTTCTAAGTTCTGAGGCAGATTTAATGGCTGCAGCCGTATTGCCTGTCAATTATTTTACAGCCTACCATATGCTCAAAAATGTGGCACAAGTAAAAGCTGGGAAAACAGCCTTGATCTATGCTGCATCGGGAGGCGTTGGAACAGCACTGATTCAGATTGCAAAGTTACTAGATTTGAAAATCGTAGCATTGGAAAGAAGAGATACTAAGTTACAAAATGCACTTTCGTTAGGGGCAGATTACGCTTTCAATACTACCCAAGAAAATTGGAAAGAAGAGCTTAAAGTAGCCGTAGGTGAAAATAGCATTGATTATGTTTTTAACCCTGTGGCAGGGAATAGTGTTAAGAATGATTTGGAGTTGTTGGCTCCCTTAGGACATATCGTCATTTTCGGTTTTATAGGAGGAATGAGTGATTTTAACCTAATGGAAGAGTCTGTGAAATATTTTAGTAAAGCTCCGTCTATTTCATTCTCAGAAATATATGCGACCTATTTCAATGATTATGAAAAAGTAGACAAAGGATTGAAAGAACTTTATCAATGGCTTGATGAAGGAAAGATAAATCCGATTTATGAAACAATGCTTTTGAGTAATGTAAAAGAAGCCCATCAGAAACTTGAAAAAGGTCTCGTAAAAGGAAAATTACTTCTGACAAATGATTAAGAATTTTATAAATGACAAAAGCTACTTCATTAGTGTTTAGACTTGAAGTGGCTTTTCTTTATCTAAATTGAATTTTAGATTTACTGTGTCCAAACTTCATAATAAACTTCTTCTTGTTGGTCATAATCATCTTGGTAAAGTTTGGACTCCGATCGGATAATTCTATTACCCGAAGAATGAAGACGAGTGAGGACTTTCAGTTTGTCTCTGAAGAATCGGTAATTGTAATGGTGTTTTTCAGTTGCTGCCGTTTGGAAGATCAATAAATATTCATTCTGATGATAGTGCTTTACAATTTGCTCAATCCTTTCAGCCCAACGCAGTGCATCGGACAAATTCAATGAATTAAAAATATATGAGAAATTGAAAATCACAAGATGAGATTGGTTGAAGCAATCTCCTAGATACTTCCAATTTAAGTCTTTTATAAGTGCTTCATTCTGAATATACGATTGCTTGCTGATGATTTCAGAACTAAAGACTTTTGCTAGATTTCTCATTTCTTCAGCTCGTTCTACCCCAATGAAATTCGCAATGAAGTTTTTCTCCAAGTTTTTAAATTCTTGGAAGAAACTAAGTCCTGCAGTCATCGGACCTGCACCAAAATCGAAGAAGCAGATACGATTATGATGAGTTTTTGCAAAAGATTCAATAATGTGTCTTTCGGAATTGAACACATATCTTGATGCGTAATAACGCTTTTTCATTTTAAGAGATGCGTATAACAATACTTTATCTCTTGGACTAAAGCTTGTGTTGTCGGTATTCAAGCTTTGCGCACTATGCTTAAATTCATTTGAGAAATCAGTGATTCCGTATTCTATGATGATGTTTCTGAGGTAGTGATTATTTTCTCCAAGAATTAAGCTATTAGTTGTTCGAGGATCATTTTTAAGAACACTTGTAACTTCTGTTCTGTAGATATTTTCAAATGTCTCATCGGGAATGGCATTTAAAGTGTCAAGAACAGGGTTCGAAGAAATATAACCTTTACATGATTTTACCCATTCAATAAGACGGAAGAAAATCGGTTCTTTAGAAAGTAATTCTTCGTTTCCTAAGAAAATCATTTGCTGACGAGCACGAGTGATTGCAACATTCAATTTCCTGTCTACAAGCCCGTCATCGGTCAAAGACATCAAGTTTTCTACTTGGAAAATGGTGTTTACACAGAATGACATGATGATCACTTCACGCTGACTTCCTTGGTATCTTTCTACAGTGTCAATTGTGATTTGATCTACATATTCAATGTCTGCTTTTTCGAGTTCATGACGGATTAATGCAATCTGATTACGATAAGGAGTAATTATCCCAATCACCTTTGCAGGATTGAAAGGCTTGTTATTTTTCTTATAAAGTGCTTCTGTCGCCTTTACAATTTCTACACATCTTTTCGCTTCCTCAGAATGTACTTTGTCCGATTTTCGATCTTGATTTTCTCCCGAAGGAATAAACAATAGTCGATTTGAAGCTAAGATATTTTCAAACTCATTTTCACCTCCTGATTTTATATCAAAAGGAGCACTCTGCCAAGGTAGTGGAACCGTTGTTAGCCTATTGTCATAGAAAGATTGATTGGCAAAAACAGAAATATATTCGTGCATTCTACCTTGATGTGTCAGCATGTCAAATGCCCAATCCCATCCATTTAATTTACACTGATTGAAGATACGCTCGAAGTATGAATTTCTACAGTTCTGAAGACCAATGTCATGTAAAACCTTTTCTTCAGTAGCTGATTCTTTCGATTCTTGTTGTACAATGGCAGGAAGCTGTTTTTGGTCGCCAATCATCACAAATCGTTTGATTTTTGGCAAAAGACCAATGATCTGTGGTTCCAAGATTTGAGATGCCTCATCGATAAGTGCGATATCAAAATCTTTTAATTTGAAGATATCTTGCTTTCCCGTGATAGACGCAACCGTCCCGATAAAAATACGGTAAGGTTCAATCTTACTTTTCAGCTCTTTGCGTGTAGTCGCTTCAGAAGCAACTTTATCCAGCAAACTATCTCGCCATTGCGGAGAAGTAGAAAACTCTGAGCTGATTCGAATAAATTTACGTTTTCCATCTACGGTTTTAGAAATGGCTTCATCTACCGATTCACAGATTTCATCTACGGCACGATTGGTATACGCCATGAGTAGAATATTTCTTTCGGGGTCTTTGTGAAGGTTTGCAGTCAAGTTTTTCAGCATCCTAGAGGTTTTCCCAGTTCCTGGAGGGCCAACAATAAGGAAGTAATCTTCACATGCTAAAGCTTTTCCTAAGATTCTTCTTTCTTCTTCATTGAGGACATCATCAGACTCAAACTCTGCTAAAGGATTTTGGACAGGTGGAGCAATTCCTAAAAGTGTTTGTTTTCTTGAATTTGGCGTATTTTTCAAGAAAGAAAACAGACTTTTATACATAGAAGAAACTCCTTGATCCATAAAATCATGTTCAATTGCCCATTTGGTGTATTCTGTGAAAAATGCAGTATTTCGCTGTTTATATCTGAATCTGATCAGTATTTCATCTTTCGTAATTGATGAAATAGTACACTTGAAAATCTGATTATTAAGAGCCGTGTCATTATCATTATTCTTAGGGTACAGAATACCGATATCTCCCTCTCTGAAGTTGACAAAATCATTGAGTGGGTTTGTACGTTTAAATCTGATGAATGGATTTTCTGCATCAGCTTTATTTTCTATGATTTCAAGATCGAAAAAGATGCTGAAGTTCTCTGCTTTAGACTCGAAATCGTCTAGCCAAATAGATGCAAGCCCCTGTCTGAATTCGGTATCTCCAACTTTTGCAAGTAAATGTTCTCTAGCAATAAAGCCTGTGTAGGTGAGGAGGTAGGCTTTTTCTGTCGGATTTAAATCTCTTATTGTGTCTTCAAAAATCTGAACATCTTGTTGTGTGAAAGGAGGTAAACCAAGTAACTGTCGGTTATTTATTCCATTCAATAATTTCAAGATTTCAAGATTTGAAGTCGCTCTAGCCAGTTCAAACTCAAAATGCACAATCATATTTCGAGCATTAAGAATTTCTCTTTCTAATGTTTGAGCAATGGCTGCAAATCTGAGGTTAGATTCGGGAGCGGAAGAGTAGAAAATGGCAGGGTTAATCTGCTGACTATCTACACCAAACGCACTTTCCAGCATCATGCGGTATAAGTTGGCTTGAATCTGATGATTTGACCACATGCTTTCTCCCCACATTCCCATCTGAGGGCTAGAACCACTTTTCAATTCTATAATGTCGAAATGGTCTTTTTTTTCACTAAAATGCAGTAAATCTAGACGACCTTGTAAGCCGTATTTTTCAGAGAAGAACGAAGGCTCTATATAACAGTTTGTCGAATCGATGTTGTTTGATTTCAAGTCTTGTCTTACGACTCTTCTAATATTTCCGAAGTGGAGTTTAGCTTTCTCAATAAACTTTTTCAGTTCATCTTTACTCTGAAGGTCATCAATACAAGTGTATGCTAAAGGATAGTTTTGGAAGGTCTTTTTTAGTGTTTCTTCAAAAACAATTGGATCATCTACGTCTTCTTGAAGCAATTCATCTAGGAAAAAGTTGGCTACATTACCCAAATGCATGGCCGCAGAAGTGCTACTAATTGAGAACTTTTTTAATAAATGAAGTTTAGGAAGAAATTGCGTTTTCTGTCTACTTTCTGCAACTGCGGTTACATCAATTAGATAGTCTGGCTCAAGAATGAAGTGTTTTGGTATGAAAAAGCCATCATGATCGATATAGGTATCAATTAAATTGAGTTGAGCACCAACCCAAAGTTTTAGAATAGAAGGCTCATAGCCATAGTTAACATTTGGAATGCCATATTTGACTTTGATCGGTTCAATGGAAAGGCTGTCATCTGTATCGCATTGAAGTATTTTCAGTTCATGATCAAACCCGATGACTTCCATACGGATATAATCAATTCTGTCTTCAACTTCATAGGCTGTTTCAATGTAAGGAGATGAGGTAGGCTTCAGTTCCTCTATTTCTTCTGGAATACTCGCCTCATAAATTAAATGGATGGTCTGAGCTATTGTCCAAATTGCAAATAAGTATTCTTCATTTGAAGGCCTGTAATGCTCTTTACGTACTTTTTGCTCAGTAATTCTGAATTTATGAAGTCGCCAAATTAATTTTCGAGGAAGTCTATACTTGTTTCCGATAAATGAAATTCTGGCAAATAAGGTCGAGAAATGAAGAGTTTCTTCACTTGTAAGTTCTTTTGTGATAAGTTCTGTCAGACTCTTAAGCTTTATAAACTTCTGATCTTCACTTAGTCTATCATCTTTGTGAATGTCTTGAATCCCTTTAAAAAACTCTACTGCCTTAGGGTGCTCTGCCATACTTCTCTTCCTTTTTATAGATATTTGGAATACAAATATAACAAACAAGCTATTTGACAAATGAAAAAGCTACAAATTTGACTTTGCAGCTTCACAGTTATGGATTGAGTTATGACGAAAGGAGTATAGGTAAAATATTTTATTTGAGGTATTTACCCCCTTTTACGATGGTTGTAGGTTTGAATAGGTGTCGAATTTAGAAAAGCATCTAGGACCTTATTCACTTTTTCATGATTGATATTGGTCTCATTACTGCTAAAAGGATCATTGAGGAATTCATTGAACATCGCAGATTTCTCTTTTTGTGTTAGAGCCTCTGATCTTTTAGATTTTTTATCTTTTGAAGATTTAAGAGCAGTAATATGAGCAACCAGGTTATGATTTTCTTTCAACTCTAAGTAGATACTTTGCTTTTTAGCTTCAATATCTTCAATCTTAAGATTCTTCTGATTAAAGGTTGGGATTTGCTGATACTTAGATAATAGTTTATTCGCATGGCTAATAATATCCCAAATTTGCTTATGGTTTTTCTCAGAATTAATGAGACTCTCTTGAATATCTTCAGTAGGTAAACTATTAAAATTATTAGATGTCAAGTAAAGTATTCGATCTTCTTGTCTTCGAATAAGATCATCAATTTCATGAACACCTTCTTTGAGATAATCAAGTAGAATACTAAGCTCTTCAACTCTATGTAGGTAAACTTTCTGAGTATATTTCAACTGAAGTTCATCTTCAATTAATTGATTAAGCAATAAGCTATTGTCATTTAAAGCTGCTTCAAGACTATCTTGATGAATAGAACGGTATTGAATATCAATTTGCGAACTATTAGATTTTAAATAATTGATGACATCTTGAATGCGAACCGATGACATTGCAATTTCTTTGCTGATATGGTGTGAATCAGCTAAACTATTTTGGAGGGAATCAACTAAAGTTATCTTTTTGGATTCATTTCGATCAGTTCTCCACTTGTAGAATTTGTTTTGGATTTTAAAAAACATAGTAAAGGCTTTAGTGTAAAAATGGCGTTTAAAGTAATGATGCAATAATTATATCTGTCTACACTAACCTGCGTTCTATTATTATTTTGCAACTTTTTTAATTGATAATCAAGTATTTTTAACGTTTATTCTATTTTTCACAAGTTTATCCCTTTAAATCTTTAAAATGTATAACTCGAAATAATCAATGATGGATGGCATACACTTCTTGGAAATGCTATATTTGTAGGCTTTTGAATAGTAAAATCTTCAATTGTTCAGAGAGGGTATTCTTTTACTATTTAAAAATATGTTTGAATTATTGATGGGGAGTTTAGTATAAATAGCTAACTTCTCAGTTGAAAACTTAATAGAAGCAAATTAAATTTTTATATGGAGAAGCAATCAGGAAAGAAGAAGCTAGCACTACATTGGAAAATTATTATTGGGATGGTTTTAGGGGTAGTCGCAGGATTACTTCTGAGCTTGGCAGGAATGGGAGACTTTTCTGATGATTGGATCAAACCATTTGGAACCATATTTTTGAACTTGCTAAAACTAATAGCAGTACCATTGGTTTTCATTTCTTTAGTTAATGGTGTTACAAGTCTTACTGATGTATCTAAGTTATCCTTGATGGGATCAAGAACGATTGGGATTTATATTTTGACCACTGTAATTGCTATTTCTATAGGATTATTTTTGGTTAATGCTTTTCAGCCTGGAGAAGGTTTTTCAGAAGAGATGAAAACGGAATTGACTGAAAAATTTTCAAAAGATACTGAGCAAAGATCTGAAGCAGCTAGTAAAGTTAAAAATAAGGGTCCTCTTCAACCACTTGTTGATCTAGTGCCTAAGAACATTATCAGTTCAATGTCTAGCAATTCAAATATGCTTCAAATCATTACTTTTGCTCTACTTTTCGGTACTGCGATGGTGATGATAAAGCCTCAAGACGTTGTTCAACCACTTAAGAATGTTATAATAGCTTTAGATAAAATCATTATTAAGATGGTTAACATCATAATGCTTTTAGCTCCGATTGGAGTATTCGCATTATTGGCATCGTTAATTGTAGATTTTTCTGGAGGAGACGTAAATAAAGCCTTAGAGTTATTGTCGGTTTTAGCCAAGTACTCTTTGACTGTAGTCGTAGGTTTAGCTCTGATGATGTTTGGAGTTTATCCTTTAATCTTGAGATTTTTTGGTGGTGTGCCTATCAAAAAGTTCTTAAAAGGAATTTTTCCAGCTCAAATGATGGCATTTTCTACTAGTTCTAGTGCCGCAACATTGCCTGTCACAATGAAGCAAGTAGAGGAAGAGTTAGAAGTATCAGAAGAAACGGCAAGTTTTGTACTGCCTCTTGGAGCTACAATTAATATGGACGGTACTAGCCTTTATCAGGGTGTTGCAGCTGTATTTATTGCCCAAGTATATAGTATACCTCTAGATTTGGGTGATCAGTTGAGTATCATTCTGACAGCTACTTTGGCTTCTATCGGTTCTGCTGCCGTACCTGGCGCTGGATTGATTATGTTGATCATCGTATTGGAGCAAGTTGGTTTGCCTGTTTATGGTATCGCATTGATTTTAGCTCCTGATAGAATCTTAGATATGTTCAGAACTATGGTGAATGTAACAGGCGATGCAGCAGTATGTACATTGATTGAACGTATGCTTTTAAAGAGGAAAGCACAAGAAGAAGAATTAGCGGCCTAAGGTTTAATAGATTTATATGAAAAGAGCATGTTCTAGTTACAGAACATGCTCTTTTTTATGCTATCTAAAAATAAATAATGATTTTTTTTAATAAGCAGCTTTATAATCAACTCTTATATTTTTCTCTATTATTTCTCCTTCAGTGACTACTACTGGAGAAATATTTCCTTTCCCATCAAAACCATTTGCAAAAAAGCCTTTATCCTCTTTTATAAACACAGAATAAGTTCCAGCTTCTAGTTCAGCTTCATAAAACCCATTTTCATCTGTTTTTACCACTTTTACTGGTTTTGCTTCAATGGTATAAAATGTACCAATTATTTTATGATCACTTGTGTTCTGTGCTGGGAAAATATAAACCTCTCTTTCAATTCCCTTAGGTTCAGCTTTTTTAGTCTCTCCAATAGAAGGCATTTGATTGCCTTCAACCCAAATAACTTGTCCTTTAATACCTTGTTTTAATGTTGTTTGTGCCATACCTGTGTTTTGGTTTGACTTACATGAAGTGAAAAATAAAGTAGTGATTAATAAATAGAATACCTTCTTCATAATTTTAGTGGTTCATTTTCGAAGTCATAATAATGATTTACAAAATAGCTATAATTCTTTTAGATGTTAAACTTAATTGAAATCAATCTCTATTAATCAGGGTAATACCTCTTACCTTTAGTCATTTTGAAAATTCATCTAGTGACTCTGTTGTTAAAATAAGTTAATTAAATTATCAATCATGTTTACACTTATTTATTTCAACAGAACAAAGCTCTTTGAGTATCAACTTGAAGTATTGTAGAATAGAATTTGAAAGTATAAATATTTATTTCTTAAAAAGAATGAAATGGATCATAAGGAGCTTTCTGTCATTAAGGCTATGATTAACACTTTAAAAGTTAAGTGTGAGATTGTCCTTTGATTTCAAATTTTTTAGGTGGTTGATTTGTCTTGTAATAATTTATAACCCATTCACTTACAGTCAAGTCCTATGAAAAAGTTACTATTCTGCTCATTACTACTTCTTAGAGTCCTTATTTCTTTTGCTGAAGATGGATTGATATCTTATTCTTTCAAATCTTCTGTTGATCATAAATCAGCGACTTTAAAGCTTAGAAATGTTTCAGGAGAGAGAGTTACTTATTCAATTAAAGACATGAAAGGTACTCGATTCCTCCATAAAATGATTGTAGATGTTAAGTCTGCCAATGAAGTAGTGAATTTTAGTTACTTACCCCAAGGAGACTACCTATTTATTATGGAATTAAGCGATAGGAGAGTCATAAAAACATTTTCTATCAATGAAGAGCGTAAAGCTATCATGACTAGTCATAAGATGCTTTTAAAGCACGGAGATCCATTTTATTTAAGGTTAAAAGAAAAGAAGTTAGAGTTTGTAATGTCTAATAAATTTGAAGAAGAATATGGCTTAGAGATTTTAGATGAAAATGGATTGCTAGTGTATTCTACTTCATTTATTGAATCTGAAATAAAAAAACGATTCAATTTAGAAAAGTTGAAATCTGGGGTATATACTCTAAAACTGGAAGGGGATCATTTCAATTTTGAAGATACCTTAGAATTGTAAATAAAAAAGCCTCCATTTGTATTTTCAAATGGAGGCTTTCAAACATTTTATGCAGACTATGAAAGCTTGTCTATTCTGAACATTGCTTTCGCATAATAATTTCCAAGTGGGTATTTTTGGATATATGCTTTGTAAGCTTCTAATGTATCTTCATTTTCAGTGTCTTCCCAGTCTTGAATTTCCTTAAGCATAGAGTCATTCTTTAATTGATGAATACGCTCTTTAGCTTCTGCCCAATATTTCTTCTCAAGAGTAGAGTTTAGATAATTGAAATATGCACTAAGAGTATCTGTTGATTGTGCAGTTTTCCAAATGTCTTCTTCATCAACTTTCGGTAGAGCTTCAGGTTTAGCTTTCAATGTGCTTAAGATCGAAGATTCGTTTTCTTTAGCTGGAGCTTTTTCTTCTACTACTACTTCAGGTTCTGTTTTTTCTTCGACAATTTCTTGAACTACTTCAGCTTTTTGCTCTACAGTTACTTCTTGAGTCTCAGTTGATGAAACTGTAGGAGTGCTTGGTTCTCCACTTTTCAGTTCACTGATTCTTGCATAAGCATCTGCAATATGATCAGATTCTTCTGTGAAAGATAAGTATGTTTTGTAAGAAGCTATCGTATCATCTTCAGTAGCTTTTTGCCATAATTCACTTTCAGAAAGACCAACCATTTCATCATTTTCAATCAAGCCAACAGTGATTTGGTTTTCTTCGTCTTCAATTACAGCTGATTCTACTATATTTTCTATCGTAGCTTCATTATTTTGATTAGGCTCTTCTTCAACAATAGTAGAATTGTCTTCAACTGTTTCTACTTCGTTTAAAGGAGCTTCTGTTTCCTCTTTTACTACTACTTCAGTGTTTTCCTCTGTAAATACAGGCGTATTATCACTCTGTAAGTCATCAAGGTTTAATTTGTTAATCATATAATAAGCATCAGCTAAGTGCAAAGATGCTTTTGTATGGTTAACATATGCCATGTATGATTCTATCGTTCCTTCTTGTTCCGCAAAATTCCATAGAGAAGCTTCATCCAATTGTTGTAGTTCTTCACTACTATTAGGTTTTACAACTACAATACGTTGTTCTTCTTTCGGAATTTCTTTACGTTTTGTTGCTTTTGGCTCAACAACTATAACTTTTTTCTCAGGTTTCTGAGCGTTTTCTTCTTCTGAAATCTCTTCCTCTTTTTGAGGTATTTCAGCAGTTTCTACTTCATTTTCTGTTTCAACGTTGTCTTCAGAAACTTGTAAAGGAGTAGCGTTTATTTCACCTAAAATATCTTCGATGTCATCTGTTCTAAGCTTCAAAAGTAAATCTACAGGGATTCCAGAAGAGTCTTCCTGTGGAATAGGAGCAGGCTTTTTAGGTGCTTGTTTGCTTTTCTCTATTTCATGTATTTCAGCAATTCGTTTATTGGCTTTTTCTACATGAATACCATTCGGGAAAATACCCAAATAAAGTTGATAGGCTGAAAGGTCATTCATGATAGCCACTCTTCTCCAAAGTTCGTGGTCAATTTTAGAGTTGAATTCTCTTTCGATATCAGACTTTAATTCGTCTTTTATTTCTGAAACAAGAGAGTCTTTAGACGAAGTTTGACGCAACTCATTCTCATATTGCGCTTTGATTTCTTCCTCTACTTTTTCCCTTATATTAACTTCCTGCTTAATGAAACGGTCACATTCTTCTTTTCTTCTTACTAATTGAAGACTGTGTTTCAACTGCAAAGCTTTATCGTAGAGTAGGTGAGCTTTGTGAAAATCATTATTGAAATAAGCTTGGTCTGCTTCATCATTGAAGTTTGAAAACTTAATTTCTTTTTCACATAGTTCTACTTTTGAACGTACAGTATCAGTGTTTTCAATGCGTTCTAATTCTAAATATGCATTTTTAGCATCTTCAAAATTACCTGTATTGAATTCTAAATCACCAATTTTAGTAAGCACATTCTTAACCCCTCCAGTTGCATAACTACTCGGGAATAAAGCCGTAGCCTCTTTAAAATATGTTTTGCTGCTATGTAAATCTTCAACTCTTAACGCATCATCTGCATTTTGTATCAATTCAATAAACTGAATCTTCTTAAGGTTATCCGGATCAGAGTAAAGCTCTTGCGCCATCTGATAAAAAGGAAGTGCAGCTTGATAAGATTCTGATTCAAAGTACAAATCAGCTTCTCTTTTATTTCTAAGATACTTCTGGTACCTAGTATTTGGAATAAACGGATAGTCAGATTCAGTTTCTCCGAAGCTAAAAGGAGTAAGCTCATTATAACTTTTAAGGTGATTAATTAACAAATCTGCAGTATCTAAAAACGATAGATATTCCTTAGGTTTTAGGTCTCCTTTAGATAATACTTTAGAGAAATCAGAAGTGAATGATGAACCAGAAGATGTATTTGAACAAAGGAATAGTTTGCGTTTTCCTTCCGTGTTGTAAAACTTAAATCTATCTTCTAAAACTGAGTGGATATCTTCGTCTGAGTGGTAAGAATGGTATGATACATCAAAGATAAAGTAAAGTTGCTTTGCTGTACTTTCCTCTAAAACCTCAATGATATTTTCTAAAGATAGAGCATTTATGTGAGCTTGAGCTACTGTCGATTTAGGGCCAGCAAGGAATAATTTATTCTTTCTAACAATTAAATCTCCACTATAGTAGAAGAGAAAAGCATCACCACAATTCCCAGATAAATCGGCTAATTTTTCTAGAAGTTTGGTATTATCAGCTTCATCAGAAACGGTTAATAATTTTTCTTGAGGTAACCCCAAAATATATGCATCAGCAAGTAGAGCCTTAAGGCTTTCTACATTATTTTTAGCTTCTAAATTTTCCGTAAACGCACTTTCTTTCTTGTAGTCTGAAGTGCTTATTAGAAGCGCTCCCAAATTCTCAGCCTTTAACGTAAATGACATATATCCTTAGTTTTAGTTTTTCCCCACTCAAAGGGATTCATCACACTTATGCTAGTAATTATAAAAGTAACGAAAGATGCAAAAATTTATTCTTATAATCATTATAAAAATACAGTTTTTGAATCGCATCATTCAGTTATTGGTAAAGTTGTTAACTGTTTAATAGTCTTTCTTTTTCAATAAGACTTTTAACCTCTGAAAGAGTTTCTCTAATAATCTGATGTCCTCCGTTGTAATACAGATTTGAGTATCTGTCTTCTCCAAAAGTACTCTTTAGGTAGTCTATTAATTTTTCATCTCTTTTATCTTTAAAGAATGGGTCAATTTTCCCAATGACAGAAAGTATTTTGGCATTAGTTTTCAAGAAGGAAAAATCATATTCCTCCATTTCATGAGGCGTATTTCCGCCCCATAATATGAGATTGTCAAAAGGTATTTTTTCTGCAAATGCCCATCGACTGACTGTAGTTGCCCCTTGTGAAAAGCCAAGAAGGTTTATAGAAATATTACGCTTTTGTATTTCCTTTAAAGAAGAAATAGACCTTAACATTGAATTTAGATACGAGTGGATATTTTCTATATCTCTCAACCGATTTTCTTTAGTCATCCAAGAACTACCCACATTTTTGTATTCTTGGTCTAAATAGAATTGAGATAGAGCTTCTGGAAAAAGAATTAGATCTTCCTCGGACTTAATTGCATCAAACCTTCTTGAGAAGTATTTGACTAATTGACCATATCCATGACAAACTACCCAGATTCTTTTTGTTTGATGATTGAATTCTCCTAGCTGAAAAAATGAAGTAGAGTAGGAGATGTGGATGTCATTTTTTTTTAATCCGTTCATGGCTCTTAGGTTTTAGATGTTCAGAATTAGACCATCGAATGCAATAAATACATTATCGGGTAGGCTTTTTTGTACATCGATATGCTTTCCCATTTGATGACTGATGTGAGTTAGGTATGCTTTTTTAGGTGACAGTTCTTCAATCACTTCCAATGCTTCTTCTAATGTGAAATGCGAATGGTGTTTTTTATGATGAAGTGCATTTATTATAAGTACATCAAGATTCCTTAATTTCTCTTTTTGATCATCTGCAATGAAATTAGCATCTGTTATGTATGCCATATTTTCAATTTTGAAGCCCATGATAGGGAGTTTCCCATGCATAACCTCAATGGGTTGAATGAGCTGATCTTTGAAATAAAAATCACGATCTTTTTCAATGGACTCTAGAATAATAGAAGGAACTCCTGGGTACTTTTTCTCTTGAAAAATATAACCATATGCTTTTTTAAGTTCAGCTTTTACTCTTTCAGTGGCATATACAGGGATATCTTTTAATCCTTGAGCAAAAAAGTAAGCTCTTATGTCGTCTAGACCTGCGGTATGATCTTTATGTTCGTGAGTAAATAAAATGGTATCTAATTTCGCGATTTTTGCTCTAAGTGCTTGTTGTCTGAAGTCAGGACCCGCATCAATAAATATACTATGACCATTTACAGAAATATGAATAGCTGTTCTTAATCGTTTATCTCTGAAATCAACGGATTTACAAACTGGACATTCACATGTAATGACAGGAACACCTTGTGAAGTGCCTGTACCCAAAAAGTTAATTTGCATAAATTCTAGACTTGATGATCTTCTTCTTTTAGGCTCTCTAAAGTTGACTGTTGTTTATTCAGCTCTTTAATTTCTTTATAGAGTTCTAATACCTTTTCACTGAATAAACTTTCGTCCATGTCTGTTGTTTTGACGATCTCAACTAAAGAGTTTACTTTTCCTTCAAGAGGGTAATATTTATTGATAATGGCAATTTTAGTATTTTTCAAGACACAAAAACCAGACTTGAAATTCCCCTTCTCATATCTAAGCACATAATCAGACTCTGCAAATAAGTCTTCTAGTTTATTTAAGAAATGCTTTGTGTATTTAATCATCTACTTCCTGATTTTGTATTTTACCAATATAACATTCCATTTTTTATATTGAATTGTCTTTTGGGAATTATTTAACTGAAAAAATCCGAGAAAATGATAAATAAAAAAGCCAAGTACTTCAGCTGAAGTACTTGGCTTTTTAAAGGCTTAAGACCATTTAGTCAATGATCTTGAAAATTCTATTCCATCTAATTCTTCCTAATGGACTTTCAGAAGCATCAGGATTCATAGACCACCATACAAATAATGCTTTTCCTACAATATGATCTTCTGGTACAAATCCCCAGAATCGAGAATCCAGAGAATTATGTCTGTTATCTCCCATCATAAAGTAATAGTTTTGCTTAAATGTATAAGAACGAACTTCTTCACCATCTATGAAAAGTTTTCCGGCTTTAACTTCTACATTATCATTATACTCGAAGTTTTGAATCACTTTTCTATATAGTGTAATATTCTTCTCATTCATTGGGATAGTCATGCCTTCTTGAGGAACAACTAAAGGACCAAAGTTATCTACTTGCCACAAATAAGTAGAGTCTTTTGTATAAGCATCTTGATATGATCTGTGATTATCAAGGTCAACTTCTACAGACTTCACAAAGTTGTATTTCTTTAAATCTTGAGCCTGAGCTTGAGTAAGAGGAAGTCTATAAATAGATTCATCTCCTTTTCTCATTGGGCTAAGCGAGTAGTTGGTGTAATGATCAGATGTATAGTCGTAAATGTTATGATCTTTAAAGAATTTACGGCTGATACCCTGCTTTTTAGTCGTTACCTTGTAGTAGTATTCGCTGTCTTCAGGTGCATCTACAGCAGTATGATTTACATATAATTGCTGATCTCTGATCTTTAGCGTATCACCACCAACAGCTACACAACGTTTGATGTAGTTTGTTTTCAAGTCAGTAGGGTATTGCATTTCCTCAGGGAAGTTGAATACAACAACATCATTTCTTTTTACTTCAGAAAAACCAGGCAGTCTGAACATCGGAAGTTGGATAGCATCAGAGTAAGTTTTGATGTTTCCTAAAGATTGATGCGTTAGAGGGACTTGAAGAGGTGTTTGTGGCGTACGAGGGCCGTAGTGTAATTTACTTACAAAAAGATAATCACCTACCAACAATGATTTTTCCATTGATGGCGTAGGTATCATGTAAGCTTCCATAAAGAACCATCTAATTAGTGTTGCTGCAACTACAGCAAAAAGGAATGCGTCTACCCATTCCCTGATAATTCCTTTTTTCTTTTTTTGTTCTTTCTCCTTTTTAAATAAGCCCATATTTTTTACCATAATTGGTCAGTTCGGATCGGATTTTATTAAAATGATACTTAGATTTTTAACATGTCGTCCATGCTCAAAATCCCTTGACGATCTTTCGCCCATTCAGCGGCTACTACTGCTCCTAAAGCAAAAGACGTACGCGTATGAGCCGTGTGTTTGATCTCTATTTCGTCAAGCTCTGAAGTATATCTTATAGTATGAGTACCTGGTACATGAGGTTCTCTTAATGCTTTGATTCCAACAGCCTCATTTTTCCTCTCTTCACCCTCTAAATACCAATCATTAATATTGTCATATTTTTCTATGATACCTTCTGCAAGCGTGATCGCAGTACCACTAGGCTCGTCTAGTTTTTCAGTATGGTGAATTTCTTCCATGCTCACACCGTAGTCGTTAAACGGTTTCATGAGCTCTGCTAATTGTTTATTTAGCTGAAAGAATAGGTTAACACCAAGGCTGAAATTAGACGCATAGAAAAAAGCACCATTTTTATCTGCGCATAGTTTTTCGATTTCATCTCTTCTATCTAGCCAACCAGTAGTTCCACTTACTATTTTAATTCCTTGTTTAAGACAGCTAGAAATATTATTGAATGCAGAAGATGGTTGTGTAAACTCAATAGCAATGTCTACTTTATCACCGTCAAAATCTTCAATTTTAGTATCAGTATTTCTATCGACGATGCCAACAACATTATGTCCTCTTTCAATTAGTATTTTTTCGATGGTTTGTCCCATCTTTCCGTATCCAACGATTAAAACATTCATAGTATCTGAAAATAAGTCAATTTGATCTTGTCTTGAAACTGATGTACGTTATTTACATCAATTAGTTGTTTAAACTAAAAGCTATTTTGAAACCAGGAGCGAATTGATCAGGACCACCAACTTCAATTAAAGTAGGTTGAATTCGGGCTGATAAATCTTCGCTTAGGTCAAAATTCTTGAAGTGAGCATCTACAGCTGCATCTCCAACTACAATTCCATACCACACTACTGTAAGTATGACAAAGAAATCTCGGTCTCTTCTGAATCGATCACGGTTTCTCCTAAAGGCATCAGCAGAAACACCGGCAAAACGATCATCGATAAGTTCATCGTTTGTAGGGTCATTATCTGTAAGATATGCCAAGTTTGTCTTTGACTCTAGGTAATGTACATGATTCCAGCCGATTAAGTAACCAAATATAGCTGAGCCTGCCCATGCTACGGGTACTTTCCAATAGCTTTTGTTGTAGATTTGTCCTGCTCCAGGTATAACAGCAGAGAGAAGTGCTGCTTTACTTGGACTTCTTAGTGCGTATGATTGAGGTTTTACTTCTTTAATTTTAGCTTTCTTTTTTAGCTGTAACAAAGAATCCTCAACAGCAGAGGCATACTTTTCAGCATCTTGAGTTGTGATTTCAAACCCCTGAGCAAAACAGTCCATCGATTGCACTCCTGTCAGAAGCACAATAAGAATTGGAAGCGCTCTCCATTGCCCTAATTTTCCAAAAAATGATCTCACAAGTACTGATTTAATCTTAGTTTTAGCAGAATTCGCTTTAAAAATGAAACTCAAAAGCATAAACAACAACTATTTAAAATTATTTATGCTTTTGAGTACATACTCATTTCTAAAAAATAGACAATTATAGATCGTCGTTATTCTTGAGGATGTCAAGAATTCTGTTTAGATCATGGATTGATGTAAACGGAATTCGAATTTCTCCTTTATCTTCTCCACTGCTTTTGACATTCACTCGTGTTCCAAAGTGTGAAGAAAGGTCTGATTGTAATTTATTAAATTCTTGACTCAATGGTTTCGGAGCAGGTTTCTTGTTAGAAAGCGGCTCTTTACCTTGAATGATATCTCTAACAAGATTCTCGACTTTTCTTACCGATAAGTTTTCATCAAGAATCTTCTGATAAATCGCTAATTGTAATTCAATATTTTCAATGTTAATCAATGCCTTAGCATGCCCCATTGAGATTTTACTGTACTCAACTCCCTTTTGTATTTCTGGAGGAAGCTTCAACAGTCTTAAGTAATTGGTAACTGTAGACCTTTTTTTACCAACTCTTCCTCCCAATTCGTCTTGTTTAAGATCGCATTCAGAAATAAGACGTTGATATGAAATTGCGATTTCAATTGGGTTTAAGTTTTCCCTTTGAATGTTCTCGATCAATGCCATTTCCAACATTTGTTGGTCATCAGCACTTCTTACATATGCAGGAATAGTCTCTAAGCCAGAAAGCTTAGACGCCTGCCATCTGCGTTCTCCAGAAATAAGTTGATAAGAACCTTCGCTTAATTTACGAACAGTGATTGGCTGTATAACACCTTGAACTCTGATAGAATCAGCTAATTCTCTTAAAGCCTCTTCCTCAAAGTGAGTTCTAGGTTGATAAGGGTTGGGCTCAATAGCAGAAACAGGAATTTCATCCATTTTTTCAACTACAGTTTCCTTCTGCACATTTTCTTGCCCAGAACTTGAGTTTTCTGGTCCATCACCTAAAATAGCCCCTAATCCTTTTCCTAAAGAAGAGCGTTTTTTCAACGTTTTCTTAGCCATATATTATTTTACGCCTTTTGCGATACTTTATTTTTGTCTAAAATTTCCTGAGCAAGGTTTAAGTAACTCACAGCTCCTTTACTAGTAGCGTCGTGAGCGATAACAGGTACGCCAAAACTTGGAGCCTCACTTAAACGGATATTTCGAGGAATGAGTACATCAAAAACGATGTTTTTGAAGTGTTGCTTTACTTCTTCTACTACTTGGTTAGACAGTCTTAAACGAACATCATACATAGTTAGAAGAATTCCTTCAAAATCAAGTTTTGGATTGAGTCTTTGTTGAATTCTTTCTATTGTAGCCAACAACTTTCCTAAACCTTCCAATGCATAATATTCACATTGTACAGGTATAATTACAGAGTCGGCAGCTGTAAGTGCGTTTACTGTGATTAGACCGAGTGAAGGAGAGCAGTCAATGATGATAAAGTCGTATTTATCACGAATTTTGTTCAGCTCTTTGCGCATTCTGAATTCGCGATCTTCAATGTCAATCATTTCAACTTCTGCACCAACTAAATCAATGTCAGAAGGAAGAATGTCCAAGTAATCATACTCAGAGGGTACTATAGCAGACTCAATGTCAGATTCACCAACCATACAATGATAGATGGTATTTCGTTCTTGTCTTGGGTCAAGTCCAAAACCTGAAGTACAGTTTGCCTGAGGATCGGCATCTACAACAAGGGTATTGTATTCAAGTGCAGCTAAACTGGCTGCTAAATTCACTGAAGTAGTTGTTTTTCCAACACCACCTTTTTGATTGGCAATTGCTATAATTTTACCCATCTTTTTTCACATTTAAATTTAAAACCGAGTAAGGTTTTAAACGAGTTCACTTTGGTTTAGGGATGAATTAAAAAAAGTAAAAAATATAGAATAATATTCTTTATGAGTATGAAATTTACCTTCTAATCCCTGCATAATAAGAAAACAAGGAAAACTTATTTCTTATTTATTACTTCCAAATCTCTGCACATGAACTAAATAGCTCATTCAACACGATTAGATTCAAATACTCTTCTACAAATATAATCTTTTAAAGGATAAATGCTATTGCTTGAAAGCATTGATGGACATGAAACCTGTATTTTTTATAAAAAAAATCCGACTGAATTTTCAGTCGGATTATATCTAAGCTGCAATTGTTTTTAAAACTTCATCTACAGGTCCAAAAGTTTTTCTATCAAGTAGCTTCCCTTTTTTAGTTTTGAGCGTGACCTCAGAAGGTGCTAACTTAATTTCAGCAGTAGACGATACTACTTTTTCAAAGAATTCTTTGGCTCCTTGTAAATCCCCTTTGTCAAAAGAATAAGTTTTCACATCTGTTTTTAAAGATTGCCCCGGAATTACAATATATAAAGTGAATTCTACTTCGTAGGCAGGTGAAAACTTAGCTTTCATACGCTTCAATGAAGCTTTGACATTATTCTTATGAGTTGTATAGGCTGAAGCTAAATTGTTTTTTAATTGACTTAAAGGATTTTTCATCTATCTATAAGTTTAGTCCGTCATTGTAGAAAAAAAAATCTCCTTCTCAAATATTGTACTAAAAATAGCTTAGCTATAATTTTTTTCTTCAAGTCACGTCTAATTCGCACAGCTTTCAACCCGTTAAAACCTTATTTAGCTCTTGTTTTCCACTTATTTACAGTTCCTTCAGTTTGATGTTGAGTTTCTATGTTTTTATTTTCTTCATTGAAGAGTAATCCTGCAATTCCAGAGGCGATAAATTCTTCATCATTTTCCATTGTCTGTTTTAGACTATCCTTGCTGTAGTATTTGCTGATGAAATTAGTATCAAAATTCCCTGTTCTAAATGCTTCATGGTTGATAGCAAAAGATGCAAATGGGAGTGTGGTTTTTACTCCTGCAATTATGTATTCATCGATTGATCTTAAAGCTTTATCAATTGCATTATCTCTATTATCAGCTCTTACAATTAATTTAGAAATCATTGGGTCATAATAAATAGATACATCATTTCCCTCTTGATAGCCATCGTCAACTCTAGTGCCGTACCCTTGTGGAATTTGATATGTGGACAAAGTTCCTGTGTCAGGCATAAACCCATTTTCAGAGTCTTCTGCATAAACCCTGATTTCTATAGCATGTCCATTTATTTTTAAGTCATCCTGTGTAAAACTCAAAGGATGTCCGTCAGATACTTTTATTTGTTCTTTAACTAGATCGACATCTGTAATTTCTTCAGTCACGGCATGTTCTACTTGAAGTCGGGTATTCATTTCTAGGAAGTAATAGTTCTTATTACTATCCATAATAAACTCTACCGTTCCTGCTCCAACATAATTACACGATTTTGCAACATCAACTGCACATTTGCCCATTTCAGCTCTTAATTTTTCATCAAGGAAAATAGATGGGGCTTCTTCAATTACTTTCTGATGTCTTCGTTGAATCGAACATTCTCTTTCGAAAAGGTGTACTACATTCCCATGCTTATCAGCTAGAATTTGAAATTCGATATGTTTTGGTGAAGTGATGTACTTTTCCACAAATACGGTTCCGTCACCAAAAGCGGCCTTAGCTTCACTTATAGCCCTTTCCAATTGTTCTTCAAATTCTTCCTCTGTTTCAACAATTCTCATTCCTTTTCCACCACCGCCAGCACTTGCTTTTATTAAAAGAGGGAAACCAATTTCATTGATTTTTGGTCGGATAACATCAAGGTCTTGTGTAGCCTCATCAATGCCAGGAACCAAAGGTATGTTGTAAGCTTTTACAGTGTTCTTAGCTTCAATCTTACTCCCCATGATTTGGATACTAGAAGCAGATGGCCCTATAAATATTATTCCAGCATCTTCTACTTTCTGAGCAAAATCAGCATTCTCAGATAGAAAACCATAGCCTGGGTGGATAGCATCTATATTTAGTTCTTTGGCAATATTTAGTATTTTTTGAATATCTAAGTATGATTCTGCAGCAGTATTACCACCCAAACAAACAGCTTCATCAGCTGCTAAAACATGTGGAGCTGTTCGGTCTACCTCACTGAAAACAGCTACTGATTTAATTCCTAATTCTTTGATTGAACGGATGATTCTCAGAGCTATTTCACCTCTATTGGCAATTAGTACTTTCTTAATATTCTTGATCATGTGTTTATTGTAGTTTTTGGTTTCGGTGTCTTCGAATATAAGTGTTGTAAGTACTATTTTAAAAATATTTATTCTATAAGTTCAATTTTTCTCATGCAATTCATAAATGATGAAGGGATCATTCCTTTCATTCCTTTGAATATATACGGCTTATCTTGAGGTGTTTTTATAATAATTGCTTGTGTGAGGTCTGTGAGAAGCTCTTTCTGAAGTTTTATTCCCGATATGAGGGTGTATGGTACTTCAAATGATGAAAGCTTTTGTTCTTTTGGGTTTACACCTATAAAAGCTAGACCAAATTGTCTCAGAAATAAGATACCCATTTGATCTGAGCCATTACCTTTATCAAAACCTGTCCATGCTGCAGAAATAATTTTATTTTCACTATGGTCTAGAGCATTGAAGCTTTCTTCCATTCTAAGAATTAGATTTTGTAAAGATCTAATGTCAAGAAAAGGGACTTCAAGTTCTTTGAGGAGTGAGTATAACCTAGAGGAGTTGATGTCTGACATTTGTAATATAAGATTTAGAATATTGTATTATTCAGACAAAAATAATGAAAGGACGCTAAAAATAGGTGTTAATAAAAAGTGTTTTGTATTATTCTAATAATCTTTTATAAATAAAAGAGTAATGTGAGGCCGATAAATTAAATAGGGAGAAAAAAAGTCTAAATTTATCTCACATAAGAAAACTTTTTCTTAGCTCAAATAACATACCAATTGCTAAATTTCGAAAGTATTACTATGAAGTTTCAAAAAACCATCTCACTGCTACTTTTAATCGTTGTTGTTTTTTGTCCTTTATTTCAATTGCACGCTCAAAGTTCTGAAGCTGAAGACTATTTTGTGAGAGCAGAGATTTTGATGAAAGAAAAAAAGTATTCGGAAGCCTTGATCACTTATAAAAGAGCTATTCAGGTTCTTCCGAATAATAGTAAGTATTTTTTCAAGAAGGGAGTCTGTCTTTATAAAATGAAAAGAGCTGACGAAGCTGTCGCTGAGATAGAAACTGCGATTAAATTAGATAAGACGAATATTGATGCATATTTGTTTTTGGCAAATTATTCATCAAAAAAAGGAGATGAGATTCTCGCGGTAGAATACCTTGATCAAGCTTTTATTCATGGGAAAGATATAGCATCAAGAGTAGGCTACAAAAAGAAAATTATTAAGAAGTTAATAAAAATTGACAAGTTTTATCTAGCAGGTAAGCATATCGATGAGGTAAAAGCTTTAGCTGCTACAGATACTGAAATATTATATTGGGATGCAAAGTATCACAATCAAATCAGTAAAGATCATAAGGCTGCAAAAGATATCTTGAAGAAAGCAATTCAAGTGGCTGACTCTAAGAATGATAATCTGAAGGAACATATTTATTATGAACTAGGCTATGCTCATCATCACTTAGAAGAATTTGATCATGCATCCACTGCTTTTGATAAAGTAAACCACCCAAAGTACCAATCAAAAATTAAAGAGTTTTCTCCTGAGTTTTTATACCAAGCAGCTTTAGGGTATTATCACGTCTTCGATTACGAGACTGCTGAAGCATTATTGAAAAAGGTGATATCAATAAAACCTTCATTTCTTCCATCTCATAAGTTGTTAGTGACTATCAAAGGGGCTGTGAGTTCTGATGAAGATGAACTGTTTGATACAAAAATGAGCTTGGCTAGTAATTCCTCTATGCCAATGAACCAGAAAATTTATACTGAAATCATAGAAGACCAGCTAGAAAGAGTAGATTTTCAAACAGCACTGGATCTAGTTGCTATGATGGAAAAAGAAAATATGGTTGATGTTGATATCAGATTTTTTAAAGCAAGAGCTTTGCATATGGCGGGTAGTCATGAGGAAGCTATTGAAATTTTGAAGCTTTTAAAAACATCTAAAATTGATATCAATACTAAATCAAGAAGTGTTTTACTCTTAGGAATGATTTATCATCAACAAGGAAAAAATGATGAAGCGAAAGCTGTTCTAAATATGCCAATGCCAGCGGCATTTAAGGCTGCTGCAAGAACTGAAATGTTAGAATTAGGTAACAAAGAAGTTCAAGCTTTGCATAAGAAAGCTACTAAAGGAAAAAATCAATAATCAACTAAACCAAAGTTTAGTTTGCCCCTAGAGTCAAGTTATTGAATCTAGGGGTATTTTTTTATTCTCCTTTGTATATTTTTACAACGGTCGTTTCCTTTGTTTTTTTATAACCTCTGAACATTCCTGGTGTATTGAATTCCATGACGATATTCCCATCTTTATCTAAACCAACTAATCCTCCTGTACCACCTATTTCAGTTAATTGATCTTGAATAGTATGTTCAGATGCTTCTTCTATCGATTTGTTTTGGTACTTCATTTGGTCTGAAACATCTTTAGCGACACCTAGTCTAATAAAGTATTCACCGTGTCCAGTACATGATATTCCGCAGGTGTTATTGTTAGCATATGTTCCAGCTCCAATTATCGGAGAATCTCCAACTCTTCCATATTTCTTGTTTGTCATGCCTCCTGTAGAAGTACCTGCCACAATATTCCCTGACTGATCTAAAGCAACAGCACCTACAGTACCATATTTGAAATTGTTATTGCCTTCATCATTACCCCTCTCAATATAACCTTGTGATTGCTCTAGTTCTTTGGCTTTCAATAATGATTTATGCCTTCTTTCAGTTATAAAGTAATTAGCTTCTACTAGCTCTAAATTTTGTTCTTCAGCAAAGGTATCAGCACCTTTTCCTGAGAGCATTACATGTTTTGAGTTATGCATTACTGCTTGAGCTGCAAGAATTGGGTTTTTTACTGTTTTAACACCAGCTACAGCACCTGCATTTAAGTTTTTTCCAAACATAATCGATGCATCTAATTCACATTCTTCATTATGAGTTAAGACTGCTCCTTTTCCAGCATTGAATAAAGGTGAGTTTTCTAAAATCATGATAGCTGAAATTACAGCCTCTTCACTAGTTCCACCATTTTCAAGTATTGAATATCCAGCATTCAAAGCTTCATCAAGTTTCTCTCGGTATGCCTTATCTTTTTCAGGAGTCATATTTTCTCTTTTAATGACACCAGCACCTCCATGTATCACAATTGCAATTTTTTTAGACTGTGCAAAAAGCGACAAGGAAGTCAAAAAAATGATGATAGTTAAGAGTAATTTCTTCATGTTTTTAGTTTCTAGTTATTGTAAAATACTCTTAATCTAAGAAAAAATATAAGTCGAAGCTATTAAACCTTAGTTCATCAGAGGGTTTGAATGGCTAATTTCCTTGAATCTAAATCAGCTAATTGACAAAGTGATCAATTACAACACTCCGTATATATTTGATTGTAGACTTGCTTTTTTTGAAAGATATTGTAAATATTTGTCAATATAAGATGAGTAAAAACATGGTTTTTATTTTGAGACAAGGTGTTCATATCATACTAAAAAGTACTTTGAGTATTGTACTATTAGTATCGCTTTTTCATAATAGTACGGTTAGTGCTCAGTCTAAATCTGATTGGGTTTTGAAAAAGGAGGGTGACGGCGTAAATATTTACAGAAGATACCTAGATTCATTGAAGGTATATGAATATAAAGGTGAGTTTGAAGTTAAGTCATCTTTAGAAAGAATTTTAAAGTTTTTAAAAGATGATGAATCAAACCTCTCTTGTCTAAACAGGGCGTTAAAATTTAGAGCCTTTGAAATAGATGAAACTCAACAATCATGGAAAACTTATACGCTTATTGATATTCCATGGCCTTTTAATGATAAGGAGCTTGTGACTAAGAATAATTTATATTTCACACCTTCTTTAGCATTAATCAGTATGACTTCTGTAGATAAAATTGAAGGAAATGAAAATAGAATCACTGGAGTAAAAGGGGAGTGGAGGATTGAGAAAAGTACAGGATCAGATTGGACTATTAGTTACCAAGTGTATACAAGTCAAAAAGGGGTATTGCCCGAATGGTTCCTTTCTCCTTTTATCGTAAGTCAGTATCATGAATTTTTAAAGTGCATTTCAAGTTTAATGTAGTACAATTATATAATTATGGAAAACCAATTTTTTAGTGAATTAAAGAGGTTAAAGTGGGGGGTATTATTTGCGACTTTAACAATTCTATACGGATTCGGTATGGGAGGCTTTTTCGGCGCGAATGAGAAAGCTATAAAGACACATTTAGCAGATGAAGGAAAAGCAGCTCTTGAAGTTCAATATAAAGGTGATGAAGCTGCTATGAATAAAGTTGTGTCAAAGTCATGGTCTTATTTTAAAAGATCACATTTACATGGTGGAGCAATTGGAGCAGCTTCTTTGGCTTTGATTTTATTATTAGGAGCAATGTACCGTAAGCCATTGTTAAGAACCGTTACTTCAATCGCTTTAGGATTTGGTGGTTTAGGTTATTCAGTATTCTGGATGTTAGCAGGTTTAACAGCTCCAGGTATAGGAGGGACTGGTGCTGCAAAAGATTCATTGGAATGGTTGGCTGTTCCTACTGCTTCTATGCTTTTGTTGGGGATTATCTCTGTAGTAGTATTAGTGGTGACAGAACTGTTTTTGACTTCTAGTGTAGTAGAGGAGAAATTGGAAGAGGTAGAAGCTTAAAACAAGAGTTTTTAAAAACATAAAGGCTGATTAAATCTACGTATTAAGATTTAATCAGCCTTTTTTTAGCTTTCTTCAACAGTAAAGTTTCCATCGCTGAAAGTACACCTTACACTACGATTGTCTACAGTTGTGTCTAAGACAATTGGATTTTTCCATAGTGTATGAATATGTTCAAGAGTTTTTCGAGTGTAATTCAATTCTAGTTCTCTTTCATCATATTCATGTTTCAGAATTAAGGTATTCTTTCTTGGATTTACTTCCTGAACTTTGATGATTGGTATCGAGTTTGATCCAATATTTTTCAGTAAAGTGTTTTTTACTTTATTCCAACCATCATCATCAGCTACTTCACTGATCGTAATTCTAGTACCTCTTTGCTGATATTCAAAAAGGTGTAATTCATCTGCCAGTTCTTGAGTTAAGAATCTTCTCAAGAATGAAATATCACGATCAACTGTTCTGACTTCAAAAATTTGAGGATCAATATCATATTTGATCTGATGACCATCGCTCCCTGCCAATTTAGTGAAAATCGTATATCCAACATGATATGGATTGAGTCCACCTACATGGGGTCTGATCACCTGATTATGTGATCTGATTAAATCCATATGCATATCTGCAGGTAGCTCTAATCGGTTTAGAATGGTGAAATGCCAAAAGCTAGCCCATCCTTCATTCATCACTTTTGTCTCCATCTGAGGTAGGAAATAAAGCGATTCTTTTTTAACCATATTCAGCAGATCTCTTTCCCAATCTTCTAAATACTTATTATTATCTGCAATAAAACCTAAAAGGTCTAGAACAGGGTCTGGCTCAAAATCATATTGTGTCCTAGAATCTTGAGGTTTTAAATGATCCCAAGGGTCTGGCTCTCTATTTAAGTTCTTATAGAAGTTGTTTTTTTGTTCTTGTACATCTAAACTTTTTATCAAAAGATTTCTATCTGTTTGATAACGTATAGAGTGGGCTGCATCTAGAATACGCTCTACTTTTTCTATCCCAATACTTGGTGTCTCTATGTAACTTCGGACTCTATTTGAGTGTAGTCTGAACATTTCAAGAGCAAGTTCAGGTCTAGTATGAGAAAAGTGTATATTATTTTTGAAAAAGTCATTATGACCATAGACATGAGCCATTGTTAAAACCTGCATAGCCAATGGATTGTCAATCATTAAGTATGCTAAGCAAGGGTTGGTGTTGATCACCATTTCATAAGCCAAACCAGACATACCCAATTTATACATGGTATGTTGCTTTTCGAAGGCTTTTCCGAAGCTCCAGTGCGGGTATCTAGTTGGCATACCTACATAGGATTGATACCCCAGCATGTCATGATAGTCACAAACTTCATACTCCTGAGGAAAGTAATCCAAGCCCATTTCTTTAGCGATATTCTCAATCCTATCGTTCCATACTTTTAAATCGCTTAGTGTCCAGTTACTCATGTGTTGGTTGTTTGAGTTCGTAATTAATCATCCAATACGCCGTTTTTGTCAAGGGTTAAAAATTTCTTCAATGCAGGCCAGATGTTTTCTTTCGATCTGATTTTAAGTGCAATGAAATTCTCCTCATTAATACGTTTGTATTCGTCAATCATACTAGACCACGAATAACTTGTATTGGGTTTTATTTCGCCATAACCAAATAGGTTACAGACTTGTGCTAGGGCAGTAGCAGCCTCAATTGCAGATTTGTTATCACTACTGAAGTTGTCTCCATCAGAGCAGTGGAATGCATAAATATTCCAGATAGCGGGATTATATCTTTGCTCAATAATTTCGATTGCTTTTTTGTAACCTGATGAAATCATTGTACCACCAGATTCTACTTTATGGAAGAAATCCTTCTCGTTTACTTCTTTTGCTTCTGTGTGGTGAGCAATGAAAACAATCTCAGTATTGCGATATCTATTTTTTAAGAAGGTGTACAACAGAAAGTAGAAACTTCTAGCAAGGTATTTTTTGATTTGGTCCATCGAAGCCGAAGTATCCATGATGCAAAAAACTACAGCATTAGAGTTTTCTTTGATATCAATGGTCAGTCTTCTGTAGACCAAGTCATTATTGTGAAACGGGAATGATTCATTTTCTTCGGGCTGTTGGGCTTTCATTCGTTTAATCCTGTTTATCATTGTTTTACGCTTTGATAAACGATTGCGGATTCCTTTTTTCTGATAGCCAAGTAGTTTGCGGAGTGTTTCAGCTTCAGTCTGGAAGAATTTTTTACGATCGAGGTCGGGAAGCTCAAGATCTTCAAACATCATGTTTACAGCTTCCTCTATGGTGATTTCAGTTTCGTAAATATCTTCTCCAGGAGAATTCCCAGCTTCACCAATTCCTTTTTGTCCGCCTTTCTGGCGGTTATCTTGAATTACTTGCCCTTTTTTTTCCTGTCCAGTTCCTTGTGCAGCCCCTTTCTCATTTTTTCCGAATACAAACTGGTATTCTTTTACTCCTTTTATAGGGACTTTAATTTTTTTATTTCGATTCTGTCCAATGATTGCTTCTTCGGCAATAATATCAGCAATGCCGTCTTTTATTTTTTTTCGAACGAGTTCTTTGTGTCTTTGTCTGTCAGAAGCGGATCTATCTCTTTTTTGGGTACTATAATCTCTGAAAATAGCCATTGTTTATGGGATTAAAAGGAAAGACAGTTGAACCTAAGAACTACTGCCTTTTCCCTGCTACTTATTGCCAAAGGCAATGAAAATGTATCTTATGCCATAGAAATCATTATTCTATTCTTTCCATAAATTATTGGCTGCAAAACTCAACACAGCTTCACAGCTTTCTTCGTTGTAACCACTTTGGATAAGTTGTTTCACCATGGCATTGTATTTATCCTGTTGTTTTTTGTCTCTTGTTTTAGACTTAAGGATAATACGAGTGATATCTTTCACAGAAGCCATCAATTTACGCTCGATAGCCTCTTTCAATGGTTCGTAACTCTTATACGTCAATGAGCCTTCTCTACGCAAGATGTGAGTGATGTAACTCATTACATCCTGTCTGAATCCATCAGAAGCAGTACCAGTAATACCGATTTGCTCTTCAATAGAAGCCAAGAATTTTACATCTGGGTCAAGCTCTTCTTTTTTAGAATTGATGACTTTACTCTTTAATACATAAGCCTCAACATGGTCAAGGTAGTTTTGGAATAAAGTTTCAGCTTGTTCTTCATAGGCGTGAACGAAAGCTTTCGTGATGTCATTTTCAAGCATTTTAAGGTATTCCTTATACAGAATATCCTTCAAAATATGCATGTATCTTTCTTTTACATCCTCAGCTAAAGGCTCTTCCTTCAGTTTGTGTTGTAAAGAGTCTAAAACTGAAATTGGATGGATTGTATTCGTTTCACTATCTGAAAGTGAGTTGTCCAATGCTTTCATGATGAAACGAGTAGAAATACCGTTCATACCTTCATCAGCATGTTCTTCTTTCAACTCTTGAACATTGATGTGTTTGGTTTGACCTTTTTCAGTAACCTCATCACCATTGTAAAGCTTCAATTTCGTAAGAATGTCACACTTAGCAGTTGGTTTCAAGCGAGTCATGATCGCAAACATTGAAGCAATGCTTAAAGTATGAGGAGCTATATGAGCATTGAAGTCTGACTTCTTAATGATTTTCTCATAAATTTTGATTTCCTCAGATAGTTCCAGTACATAAGGAACTTCAATCTTTACAATACGGTCTAAGATAGCTTCATTTGTATGATCTGCTTTAAACTTATTCCATTCTGCCTCATTTGAGTGAGCTAGAATCACTCCATCAAAATAGATCATTCCATGTTTACCAGGAGCAGGAATTGCTTTTTCTTGCGTAGCAGTCAGCATGACGTGAAGATATTCTATCTCATTTTTGAATACCTCAATAAACTCAACCATACCTCTGTTACCCGCATTGAATGCACCGTTTAATGTTAGCACTCTAGGGTCATCTTCTGAGTATTTGTCCATCTTAGAGATGTCCTCAGAACCGATGAGTACTGAAGTATCTTGGTTATTTGGATCAACAGGAGGAACAACCCCAATACCCTTTCTACTGTTTACACTAAAACTAAAGGTTGAGACATTGAATTTTGTAAAGTCTCCACCAAATTCATTGTCTAGTCTGTATTGTGTTATCGGGTCAAGTGTACCTTCTATTTCTATACCTAAGATTTCTTCAATTTCAGGCCTTAATTCTTTTGGTATTGCACATAATGGATTTACATGCATTGGTGACCCTTCCAAATAATAGATTGGTTTAGAAAACTCTAGACCTTTTTTAAGCTTTTCGATAAGAGATGATTTACCCGCTCCAACAGGTCCTACAAGGAATAATACTTGGCGACTCTCTTCCCCTTTCAAAGAAGCGGAATGGAAGTAACGCACAAGCTTTTGAAGTACTTGTTCAATTCCGAAGAACTCTTTATTAAAGAAGTTGTAGCTCTTAATTTTTGTGTTGCCAAATACACGTCTTAATCGAGAATCTTTTTCAGTATCTAATACATCGTGCCCTTCACCTGTAATAGCCTTGAACATTCTCATGTGGGCAAGGTCAGCAACTGATTTATCTTTCTTTACCATTTCTAGAAAGTCTAGAAAAGGCATTGATGCTGATGTTTGGGTTTGTCTTTGCTGATACTCGTTAAATAGCTTTTTAAAATCGTTCTTGCTCATATCTTTTTTCATTATGGGTTCAGGAGTTATAGCTAGATTTTCAATGAGAATGAGTCCTCTAACCTCTATCGGGCTGTTTCTTTAATTGTATGGGTACACAATGCGTATTTATACACCAAATAATGTAAAACTTCAGCGTTTTAGATACCTTCTGAAATCAAATTATGAAGTATAGTTTCTACTTATGCTGTTTAAATCGAATATAACTATTTATGCGAACTATCTCATGAGTAGACTTGGAACAAGTTCGAATATCACAAATAGTCACTTCTTAAAGTATAAAAGTGATAACAGTTGATGTAGATGAAAGCTAGTACAATGTTAGAAACAGTTAGTTCACTATTACTTTACTGTTAATGTAAATTTCAGGTTTTAAAATATTAGAAAATTATGATTTTAATTTTGAAGCGAAATTCAAGCAATTGTCTGATTAGAAGAAAGATTTAAAACCTTTTTAGCTATTCAAAACAATATTGATCTCTTTCTCATTTTCTAAGAATATTTACACCCAAATCTTTCAGATAAGTATGTTTTTTTAGTTTTTTGAAGCATCATTTTTTACTAAAAAATGCAAAATTCCCTCTTCATTAACCCAAACAGAAATAGCAAAATCATGCTACCTCTTTTAAACGATTCACAAGAGAAGACAACAAGAGATACACCTTCTAATTGGTTAGGTGTTTTAGGTCCAAATATAGCTGTCAATAAAAATTGGATAGAGCGAATAGTACAATGTTTTCATGGTTATGAACTTGGAACAGTACTGTTGGGCGATGAGGAGAAAAGCAATGAAATAAGTCCTCCGCTTAAATTAAAGTGTAGTGAGAATATTCAATCTTTTTCGATTGACTTTGCTGGTGAATTGAATAATCAACGCTTAAGAAATTTAAGTAAAGGGCTTGATCTACTGCTTTTAGATGCTTTATCATTTCGTGTGGAAAAGCAGATTGTGATCATAGATACTGCAAACAGTAAAAACTTTAAATATTTAGATAAAATAAGAGAGCCTTGGGTGTTTATACTTTCAAGCGGGAATAAAGAGATGCCGAAGGAATTACGATTCTTACAAGAGAAGTATAAACGGGTTCCGACTATAAAGTCAGATGAATTGGATTTTATGGTAAAATTAATTGAAGCTAAAGTATTTAATTTCAATGCAGGACTTAAGACTGTAATTATTGGGGATGACAGTAAGGATGAATCTGAAGAATACACGAAAGCGATAAGCAGTTATGAGAAAGTAAAATCATTCTGTGAAGAAGTTTATTTCATTCCTAAAAGCGGACTAGAAAATAAATATGGAGAAGTTTCGAGCTGTATCGAGAATCAGTTTTCTAATATGAAAGTACTCGGGAAAATCTTAAGTGCTTTTATGCATGATCGAAACTCCGCTTGGTTAGTTTTATCTTCAAACCTTGTTGAGTTAAATGAATATACGCTAAGGCTACTCCTAAGCCAGAGAGTGAAACATAAAAATGCGAGTGTATTTTATAGTATGACCGCAAATCAGTACTTACCCGATTTTTGTATTTGGGAACCGAAGTCATTTTCATTGCTTTTGGATAGTGTGTATTACAGTGACCTAGAACTGGCCGATTCTTTACCCGAAATGGATATAAAACATATTGAACTGCCAGACTTGAGTGAACTTGATACACCAAATATCTTTTAAAGATTTTCTCATTTTAAATTAGAAACATACGTGAGAGCATTCTTCAAGTAATTTAATCTCCGATATTTAATTTTTTTGATGATCTTGTAGTAAGTTTCCAAAAACAAACTTATTCAGAACCACAGAAACATAGCATAGAATTATCCATTTCAAATAACCTTCTAGGCTTTACTTTTTGTTATAAATGTTTGAGATATGTTAATGATGAAAGAAAGAGGAGTCCTTAGTCGTGAAAACTATATAGAAAAGCTTGAAGCAATTGCACGCTACTTTCCAGCTGTTCAAAAACAGGGGAGCAATGCAATTGTTAAAGTTGAAAGCCCAGAATCAAATAGCTATTTAAATCAAGCTATCATCAGAGAAATTCATCCTTCAGATACTACTCAAAATGTAGATTCTATCCTGGAGTTTTTAGATCATAAAGACAAGCAATTTACTTTATGGTGTTGGGAGAATGATATGTCCGAAGTTTTACTAGAGCATATCAGACTTTATAAGTTTAAGAATCAGGATGTGTTTTCTACTTTGATGGCAGAAGTGAAACATATACATTTTGACTTTCACCTGCTTGAAGGCTTTGAATTCAAAATGGTGAATACACAAGAAGAACTAAAAGCTTTTGCGGAAGTTCATTGTGAACTAGAATCAGATAGCCAAAGAAAAGAAGACTTGAGAAATTTTTATCTAAAGCTTGAAAAAGTAGAGGTGGATAAAATTCCTCATTTCGAATTGTTTTATGGGGCATACGAAGGAGAGATCATTGCTGTTGCAAATATGTTCTACAACGAAAGTGTAGTTGGTATCTATGACTTTTTAGTGAAAGAAAACTTTAGAAATGATGCAGTCTTTCCAGTTACTTTCAAACATTTATTGTTAGAAGCTCGAAAATCTGGAATTCCGAATTGTGTACTTCAAGTGCCGATAGCATTAAAAGATAAATTTGTGAAGTATGGTTTTAATGAGGTGAGCAGAGTCATGCGTTTCTCCTAAAAATCAATTTCGTTTTACATATAAAAAGCTGAAGTTTCATTCTTGAGACTTCAGCTTTTTTCATTTAAACCCTTACGGAAAAAGATATTTATTTGGACAAATTATAAACAATAATCGGTGGGAGCTGTTGAAAATAAAATTCTATTTCTCTATCAAATTGATAGATTTTTAATATTTGTAAATATATTTGAGTAATTTTTCAAAGAAGTTATAAGAAGATTACAATATGATCCCTATAGAGTATTTCACCTATATTAGTGGGTTTCTTTTTTGCATTGGCTTGACAATCACAATTGTAAAGAAAAACCTTATTGTGGTTCTGATGGGAGCTGAGCTGATGTTGAATGCCGCAAATATCAATTTTGTAGCTTTTAGTAGAGGTGATGCCGAGTTAGGAGGGCAAATTATGACCATTTTTATTATGGTGATTGCTGCTGCTGAAGTTACAGTGGCTTTAGCGATTATAATTAAGCTTTTCGAAAATTACAAAACTGTGTCTATCAACCGTATTAATGAATTGAAAGGCTAAAAACAATCATACTTCTGTTATTCTAAAATCAAGGAACATTGGGACTAACATTTCTACTTGTGGTAGCCTTAGTGATACCACTTTTTTCATTTATATCACTCCTTGTTCTTGGAGAAAAAAGAAAGATCATTGCTGACAAACTCGCTTCTGCTGGAATGGGTGTATCTGCTATGATCTTTATTTGGTTCTTTGTTCGCCTGTTTTACCAAGGAGCAGCTATCGTGAATGAGCAATTCTCATGGCTAAGCATTGGCAATACCAAAATTGAAATCGGTCTTTGGGCTGATCACTTATCTATCGGGATGCTCGTAGTGGTAAGTGTGATTTCATTTTTAGTACACCTTTTCTCAATGGTGTATATGCATGCTGACCCAAAGTATGTAAGGTATTTTGCTTACCTCAATCTCTTTACATTCTCTATGTTTGGTTTGGTACTTTCGCCAAGCCTTATCCAAATGTATATTTTCTGGGAGATGGTAGGGGTGTCTTCTTACTTGCTAATTGGCTTTTGGCACTTTAAAGACAGTGCAGCTAAAGCAGCTAAAAAGGCATTTATCGTCAATAGAATCGGTGATGCAGGATTCTTAGTCGCTATTTTGGTGGCACTAGGAATGTACGGGACTACAAATATTCAAGAGCTTCAAGAGCTAATCGTTTTAGATTCTTCAATCGTACTGCTCCAAGTATTGGGTGTTGGATTAGTATTGGCTGCGATGGCTAAATCGGCACAGTGGCCATTATCGGTTTGGCTTCCAGATGCGATGGAAGGACCTACACCAGTTTCAGCTTTGATTCACGCAGCGACTATGGTTGCCGCAGGGATCTTCCTTTTGGCTAGAAACTATTTCGCGATGACACCAGAAGTACAATTACTCATGGTGGTGTCGGGTGGAATCACGATGGTTTTAGCAGCTATAACGGCACTTTTCCAATTTGATATAAAAAGAGTTTTAGCGTTTTCTACGCTTTCTCAATTAGGATATATGATGGTGGCACTTGGTGTAGGAGGTGTTTTTCCTGCAGTCTTCCATCTTTTTTCTCATGCCTTTTTTAAGGCAGGGCTTTTCTTAGGTTCAGGACTCGTAATTCATTATCTCCACGAAATGGGAGAGAAGCACGATATCCATTTCGATGCACAAGACATCCGATTTATGGGAGGACTTCATAAGAAACTTCCTGTTTTGGCTTGGGGTACATTCTTGGTAAGTGCCTTAGCCTTGGCTGGTTTACCGCTTACTTCAGGTTTCCTTTCAAAAGACGCGATTCTAGCACAAACCGTAAGTTTTGCGGAAAGCTCATCGAGTCAGTTGGCTTGGCTTGTACCTGTAGCAGGATTTGCAACCGCATTACTAACGGCAATTTATGTCGCGCGTTTGATCGGTTACACTTTCTTCGGAGAGAATAGATTCCCGAAAGAGATCAGAGAAACAGAAAAAGAGAAGTACTTCGTGCCAAAACGTATGCTTTTCCCACTGACAGTACTAGCAGTATTGTCCTTTTTCTTTGCATTCTCTTTAAATCCATTGCACTTATATGGTGGATGGATTGAAGGTATCAAACTAGGACAATTGAGCGTTTCAGACGATTTAGTTTTAATGACCGAAATCCTATCTGCAGTATTGGGTGTAAGTGGTCTTCTATTTGGCTATTGGTTCTTTACCATTAAGAAAGCAATGAAGCCAATGGCAGATGATGGACGATTGACTTTCGATGCTCCAAATTTAGGTGCGTTTTCATACTGGATTTCTTGGGATGTATTGGCATCTAAAGCAGGAGAGAAGATTGCACTTGCATTTAGTTGGTTTGACCAAAATGTAGTAGACGGAATTGTGAGAGGATTCTCCGTAGTGATGGTCGTTTTCTCAAGAATGGTATTCCATTTTGATAGCCTATTTGTAGATGGTATGGTAAATGGCATCGCCAAATTCTTCAAAGGATTCGGAAAGCAAGTCCAAAGATCATTCAACGGGGATGTACAGTATTACTACTTCCTTATCGTCTTAGGTTTTGCTGCCTTACTCATCGGTTTTACTTTTTGATTTAGTGAAAGATATTTTAGCGTATTAGCGATATGAATATATTATTGTCATCATTGGTGTTTTTGCCCCTTCTCGTGGCGATCATCATTCTATTTTTACCAGCTTCACAACAAGGCTGGGCTAAAAAACTGACGATTGGAACGACCTTTCTTCAGCTTCTTTTCTCTTTGTATTTAACGCTGAGCTATCAGACTGACTTATTGGCTTGGGCAGGAGTTAATGATTACGACCAATTCCAATTGGCAATCAGATTACCTTGGTTCGCTTTAGACTTAGGCGATTTCGGTACGGTTCGTTCAGATTTCTCAATGGCATTGGATGGTATCAATATCCCGATGGTATTACTGACAGGTATCGTGATGTTTGTAGGTGCAATTGCAGCTTCTGATATCAAGAAAAAGGAGAGAGGCTTTTATGCACTTTATCTATTGCTTTCTGGCTCAATCATGGGCTGTTTTATGGCTTTAGATTTCTTGCTTTTCTATATCTTCTTCGAGTTTATGTTATTGCCAATGTATTTCTTGATTGGTATTTGGGGAGGAAAAAGAAGAGAATACGCTGCGGTTAAATTCTTTATCTATACACTATTCGGATCGGTACTGATTCTTCTAGTGATGCTTGGTTTGGCTACTTCAGTAATTGACCCAATGGCTACGGCTGTAAAATTGGGTTGGGCAGAACAGATCAACCAAGTAGATGCCACTATGATTTATAAAGTACAACAATGGCTACAAGCAGGAAAGATTGAAGGAGCCTCTTTAGTGAAGACCTTCGATATGATTTCTATGTTTGATGCCCGTAACTATATTCCAAATTCATTCTTGCACCCACTAAGCACCTACGAATTCTCGGGCGTCGCCCTAAGAGTTATAGCCTTTTGGTTAGTCTTAGTTGGTTTTGCTGTAAAGCTTCCTGTATTCCCAGTGCACACATGGTTGCCAGATGCCCACGTTCAAGCACCAACAGCTATTTCAGTAGTCTTGGCAGGGGTACTTCTAAAAATTGGAGGTTACGGTTTTATCAGAATTGCTTATAGTATTTTCCCAGATATCGCAACAGACTTTGCATGGTGGATAGCCCTAGTCGGAGTCTTCACGATTATCTATGGTGCTTTCGTTGCACTCGGAACACATCATATGAAACGTCTGATTGCATTCTCATCAGTCTCTCACATGGGATTTGTGGTATTGGGAGTTGCATCGGGAACCATCGAAGGGATCTCGGGCGCAATCTATCAGATGTTCTCTCACGGAATTATCTCTGCCATGCTATTCTTGGTGGCAGGTGTATTATATAGCAGAACTTCAACACTCGGTATTTACGACTACAGAGGTTTAGCGCAGAAAATGCCACAGTACACTGTCTTTACAGGTATTGCATTCTTCGCAGGTTTAGGTTTACCGGGTTTCTCAGGTTTCGTAGCCGAGCTATTCGTATTTATCGGAGCATTCAGCTCAGAAAGTGTAAACGGTTATATCCCGAATTGGATGCCAATTCTAGCTGCATTCGGACTCATCTTAACAGCCGCTTATTTCCTATGGACACTACAACGCATGTTCTTAGGAAAGTTTGAGCTAAAAGAAAACATTGAAGAATCAGTATTGACAGACCTTACAAAAAGAGAGTGGGGTTTACTTCTCCCTCTAGCCATTTTAGCACTTTACTTCGGTCTACAACCACAATGGTTGTTCAACCTAATGAGTGCCTCAGTTGAAGTATTTGTCGGTCTGTTGAACACAGGAGGAACTGCCGCATTGAACTAGAAAATATTGATGTATTGACTATCGTAGAGATGCGATTTATAGCGTCTAAATATGCGAATAAGTATTTGGTTGCTATGATAAAGTACTGAGACGCGATAAATCGACGTCTCTACAATAACTAACATCAGTTATCCACCTACTTAAACGTAGTAAGGAGAAGCAAAAGGAGAAAATATGGAGATTTCAAATTTGTCATCGGAAGTACAAGCAATACTAGGAAGTGTATCGAGTATCGCCACGGAAGTAGTCCTCGGACTCGGCATCATACTCATCATACTCCTAGACCTTATCCGATATGGAAAAGAAAAGAAAGGGCTAAACCTATTAGCACTAAGCTTATTGGGCTTAAACTTAGCCTACTTAGCCATCTCAATTCCTGTAGAAGGACAAACTTTTTTGGGAGTGCTAAACACCATTACCAAAGAAAAAGCATTCCTTATACTCATTGATCTGATAGGCGTATTTTATGTCGTATTCCAATTGGTATTAGGAAAACCAGATATACAGAAAAAGAATAACAAACTATCGGGAGAAGGAGAAACACTTGCCTTGATCTTTTCCATCATCTTAGGACTGCATGTACTGATCAAAGCCAATAACTTACTCCTGCTTTTCATCGGACTAGAATTGATCTCGTTACCGTCTTACATTTTGACCGCATTCCGATTCAGAAAAGTAAGTGGAGAAGGAGCGATCAAGTATTTACTCTTGGGCGTGATCTCAACAGCCATAATGCTTTACGGAATGTCTTGGATGTACGGCATCGCAGGTTCACTCAATTTCTCGGAAGTAACCACAGCCTTACTCCAACAGCCCGTAGAAATCTCGACCATTGTATTTGTCTTCTTCCTTGCAGGATTACTATTCAAGCTCTCGGTATTCCCAATGTATTTTTGGGCGCCAGATATGTATGAGTCAGCACCAATCGGGACGGCAGCCTTTTTATCCATTGCCCCAAAGATAGCCGCACTTTTAGCCCTCAAGCATTTTGTTGATGGCTTCGGAGTCGCCTTGTTTGAGCATCCGATCATCCCGAATATCTTGATCGGAATTGCCATCTTGACCATGTTTATTGGAAATGTCTCGGCACTCGGACAGGAGGGAAGCAGAAGAATGATGGCATATTCTACCATCGGACAAATGGGACTGCTCATGCTTGTCTTATTCCTAGATGCTTCGCTAAACTACCAAACCATGCTCTTCTATATGACGGCTTATGCATTCGCAAATTTGGTCATCTTTATGGGCGTCGGGATTTTGGAACAGCGCAAAGACTCAGACCGCATTGCAAGTTTTGCAGGAGAAGGAAAAGGAAATCTAGCCTTGGGTATCGCAATGACCATCGCTTTTATTTCTTTGGTAGGACTACCGCCATTTGCAGGTTTTTCAGCCAAGCTATTTGTCTTCACAGGTGTATGGTCAGCATACGAGCAATTCCAAAACGATTGGTTGTTCTATGCCCTTATAGCAGCCCTTATCAATACCGTGATCTCTTTATATTTCTATCTGAAAATCCCTTATCAGTTATTTATCAAAGAGCTATCCGATGAAGGTTTCAGCCTCTTAAAAAGAGAAAAGAGCTTCCTAATTCTATTTGCTTTACCGCTGATTGTACTCTTTATCTTACCACAGATTTTAATCTAATTCTGAGAATAGATTCATATAAAAAACACCTCTTAATTATCTGATTAGATAGTTAAGAGGTGTTTTTTTGGTTTGATGGTTTGTGTAAGTTTTGTATCATGTTTGTGTCTTTACATAAGGTGAAACTTACCAATTTGTTGGCAGTAGTTTTTATGATTTATTTCTTTTCTAATTAGTTTACTTGTTTAAGTAGAATAAATGCAATTAAATATGTTGAATACTGAAAAAGTGATCCTGCAACAACATTATTTATTGAATTAAGTTTTATTTACTTAAAAATAATAGCTTAAAGTTGTATTCCTTTGAGTTACTACTCTACATTGAACCAAAACGTTGTATTTTGATTTTATCTTATTCATTTCAAAAGCCAACTCAAATATTTGGCGGTTTTTATAAATAGCATTGAAATTTCGTAAACCGTTGAATCCCTTATTCACTATATCGTGTTACCACAAGTTATTTTCACCTCTTCTGTATTTAACTTTTCATATAGGAACTCTGATATCTTAGAAGTCCATTTTTTGTTTAATTCAAGTCTGTCAAGTTTTATTGTTGAATTCTTTTCTTTTCGTATAGTTATTTGATTTCTGTCTATATTGATTGATTCAATCTTACTTAGTTCAATTTCCTCTTTTAATCCAAATGATATTAGCTTTGAATTTTCAAGTTTGATTTGACCTTTAGGGAGATAAATTATTCCATTTATCAATATTAAAAGACCAGCAATTAGTCCAACTATCGGGATAAATGTGAATTCTGTCAGAAGAGCAATCCAAATAATCATACCGATAATTAGCATGCAGCCTAAACTCAATGAGGTCATTTTAGAATAAGAATCATTTTGAGTCGGGAAGCGAATTTCGTCCTGACTTTTTTGGTTTCTGTATTTTATTATGTCATAGATATTTAATGACCATACAAAGAACCAAACCCCACCACTTATGATTGCTCCAACTGGATTGTCAATCATACTGATTGCAATATATAAGGCGATAAAGCTTAAGGCTTGAAAAATTACTTTTATGTCTTCTCTATATTTTTTCATATCATTTGTGGTAATATGGGAGTGTATGCCATAACCTTTTTCAATCAGTGACACATTTCCCCATTATCTAAATAGTATTCTATACCCACAGATATAGAACCGTAAAAAATTGAACTATCAATATCGTGAAAAGACGCTTTTTAAGCTAGCTATTTGAAATAAATAGTTAAGTATTTGAACTATTTAAACGAACTGTATCGAATATTAATGTTTTGACTTTAAAGTATTATATAATTCACTATCCTAGATAAGGTTTCAATCCGATGTAATGCTGAGGAGTCTTCGGGAAGCTTTGAGGAATGCTTGAGAAAGAGTGAGGAGTCTTTGGGAGGTCTGAGGAACGCATGGGAGAGGGTGAGGAACCTTCAGGAAGTTCTGAGGAATGCTTGGGAGAAGGTGAGGAGCCTTCATGTAAAAGAAAGCAGTCTTCAATACCCAGAAAATGAAACCAATATATAATCAACCCGATAACTAAATTATTTTTTACATAAATCATTGTTACTATGCCTACTAATTTCAGAAAAACCGAAAGTAATATTATCAATACCTATCAAATGGCGCTCACTAATGCCATAGAAGTACCACAAATCAAAACAGCCTTAGAAGAAATAGGGATAGACGAAACCGAAATAGCAAAAGGACAAGCCCTTTGGCAGATCGCCAAAGCCGCCTACGATTTCAACAAAAAAGAAGATAACGAAACCACCGCTGCTTCAAGAGAATTCACAGCCCTTAAACAAGAATTGGAAGACAAACACGCATCACATCGTAGAAAAGCAAAAGCCCTCTTCAAAAAAGAGCCCAATACCCTAGACGATCCGGTGTACAAGGTTCAATGCCAAGAGCCTTATTCCCGTGGTTAGACTATACCGAAAACTTTTACACCACTGCCCTCGAAGATGCGAATATCCTTGCCCGTTTAGCGCGATTAAAAATCACGACCGAAGAACTCCAAGAAACACAAGCAATGATAGCTGCAGTAAGAAATTCCAAGCTAGTCCACCGCAATGAAATCGCAGAATCACAAGAAGCCACAAGGGCCAAAGACAAAGCCCTCGCCGAATTAGATGAGTGGATGCGAGATTTCTACGATATGGCTAAAATAGCCCTCGAAGATTCCCCTCAAATGATGGAATCCTTAGGCGTTTTTGTCCGTAACTAATTCAAATTATTTTTATTGTATTTGTTATTGTAGAGACAAGGCATGCCTTGTCTCTACGCTTTGGGTAGCTGTCATTTTAAATTGAGTAATTCTATAATGTCATAGGATACTTTCTTTCCTCCTTACATTTATATGTAGCTTTAATACATGAAAAATAGTAGCTTTTTACAATTACTGATTCCTTAAATATTTGAATCACTCCAATTATAAATCTTATAATTCACTACCGTATCTTTCTCAAACTTCAATTTAAGGTTTTGGCTACGTCCGAAATCATTTGTAATGCCTTCCGTACCCCAACTTCCTCTCGTAAATTTAAATGCTGCGGGTGAGTTAATCTGTACTTTGATCTCTCTGATCAGAGAAGCATCTTTTTTGTTTAACTTCACTTGATCGGGATTCCAATCGCCTAAAGCAGCTTTATTTCCTGTAATAAATACTTCATCCGAAGGACTAGGTACTTCTACTCTAAAGGTTACTTTAAATTCCTCTTCAGAAGTCACAACATTTGATTCCAAATGCTCTCTTTTCAGCTCTTCAATGTAATCAATGAATGTAGCAGAGAACTGATATTCCGATGGCGCATTTGCAACAGCCTCATTATACAATTTGATAAAAGAAACAGGGTCATTGTAGTTCGCAATGAGCTGATCAGTCAATCCAGCAGCCTTAATTTTAAGACTCATATACTGCCCATTGGCATGACCCCCATCTAAAAAGAAGCTATTCATGTGTTCGGTATAGCTTTTTTCGTCAATTTCCCCAGCGATGTAGGCATAGGTCAACGAATCTAATTGCTGTAAAATCTGAGGTGTATTGGCAAACAGTTCATTGTGAGTATCAACAATACTTTGAGGATAAATGCCAATTTTATCTAATGGAGGAATCTCTTTGTCAATCAGATCAGCAATTCCCTCTAGTTGAAGCTGATCGATTTTTCGGAATAAAACATGGTCACTAATGCTATGGTTTATCCCTCTATAATTATGATGAAACTCGTGAGCAAGCAACTTGATTAATTCTTCTTCTCCCATATTATAAGCATTGTGGATATCAACCACCAAACCACAATTATTCACATAGGCATTCGGTTCTATAAGCACGAAGTTGACTTTATGCAAGGCTACCTCACTTTCCCTAATCTCTTCTGGAACATAGCTTTGGGCAAGCTTTTTTGCCTTTTCAAGAATCATGGAAAAGTCGGTATTGGCAGCAAAAGCCTGAACTTCTTTCTGTCTTTCCTTATAGTTATTAAGATTCAATACCATGAAATTATACCTCATTTGTGGGCTGAGCTTAAATGGCTCGTTCAAGATACTGTCTAAAGTATGTTTCTGACTTTCATCAAAGGCAACTTCAAAAGCATTTTTCAAGAAGTTATTTCGTGGGATTTTTTTACCTATACAAAAATAGGCTTGATAACCAGAGGAAGCCATCAGACTGTCCCATTCAGCATCGGTCACAGTTTGCTTATTACTAATCTTTGTCGCAATCTCAAAAGCTAAATTTGCAGATTCAATACTGTAATTAGATTCTTTTTCAGTTTCATATTCAGTACTACATGCCATGAAACATATAGCAGCTAGTATAAAAAGTAAATTTCTCATGATCATATGATTTCTAGAAAACAAAGGAATACCTGCCTTTTGGTTTTAGTATTGGCAAATATCCTGTTTACAAAAAATGAAGTAAATAGTTAAACCATTAATCTCGTCAGAAAATATTTGTTAGTCGAAAATGTATGATTAATAAATGTAAATCATCATAGCCTTGGGTGTTTGAGTATTGGCCTTTTGTGAGGTTATGGAGATGAAGTGTAGTTGAGTCTATGCCTTGTTACGTAAAAAAGAGATTTGAGGCGTATTCGTTAGAACTATCTTTAGCGTTAGCGCGTAGCGAGTGAATGTAGTATCCAAGGGGGGAATGAATGGAATAGGTGTACGCTGTTCTTCAGACTCGACAGAATTATACTTCGAGCCTGAAGAATAGTACTAGTCTATTGAGGTCAGAATGGAATTGTAGAAATCACAATCGTTCACTTTGTGAATTCTAAAAAATTAAGGTAGCATGCCTAGATGAGTTTAAACTGAATTGGTAAAATCAATCTAGTTTTAACCGTTCGACCATTTTTTATAGCAGGATTCCATGTAGGAAGTTTCGATAATTTTTTAATGGTCTTTTGTTCAAACCCTAAGTTTTGCTTGCCTAGCTGTCTAAAACTATTAAGTTGGCCATTTTCATCGACAATAAAAGTAATGTAAATAAGAGCCTCTTTTCCTGTTAATCTCTGTTTTAAGGGGTAGCGTAGTTGTTTACTTAATTTTTTAAGAAATAATTGCAAGCCTTCTTTTGGTGTAGCCATTAAGTCCACACTATTATAGATAGTATCCTGTTGAATGATTCTAACTGAATATTGATCAGTAATCACTGAGTCCTTGTAAATACAGTGAAATTTATCGTTAGGAAAGTTAGAATCAATTGTTTCAAATATTCCATTTCCATCAACTAAAGTGTTGTTTCCGTTACCATCCAATGCAAGCAGGCATTTTAAGTCCTTTCCATTATAGATTGACTTTAAAACAACCCGCCCATTTTCATATTGAGATATTTCTGCAGTAATACTCTTATATGAAGGCTTACGATAAAATGAAGCTAAATTATTATCTATATATGTGATGAAACGTTCTACTTTGGCTTGAGTACTTAATTGATTTTGGATAAAGTACGTTTTAGTTTTTTCTCCGTTTTCATATCTGTTTACATTCCATGAGGAATCAACCTGAATAAACTCCATAGAATAATCGGTTTGTTCCTCTGCTTTTGTACTGAAAAACTGATCGTAGTAGATAATATTCTGTGCAAAAAGTGTAGTCGAAAAAAGGAGTAATTTAAAAAGTAATAAGTATTTCATTTGTTTAATTCTATTAGTTTTTGTGAAAGTTTAAAATTATAAAAAAAAGGAAGAAACTTAATGAAGTTAAATTATAAATAATCTGTATCAGTTTATCAGATGAGGATGTTGTACCCATTTTAGTATACTATAATAAATGGAATTGAACTAGATCTACTTATAGAATAGGGGCGTCTGTATTTTCTTCGTTCCTAAACTTTGAGGATTGTTTACTATTTTTACTCATCTTAAAACGAATAACTTCTATGGAAAATAAGAGCAAGACAGCAGAGGAATATTTTTTAAACGATCCCAATCACCAAGAAACACTATTAGTACTCAGAAAACTCATTCTCGCATCGGGTTTGGAAGAAACTTTTAAATGGTCGAATCCGACATATACATGGGAGGGTAAAAATGTGATGGCTATCCGAGGATTTAAAGATCATGTAGGTGTATGGTTTTTTAATGGCGCACTGATGGAAGATAAAGGCGATGTGTTGGTCAATGCTCAAGAAGGGAAAACACAGGCGATGCGACAGTGGAAAATAGACCCGCATCAAAATATCAATATTCCATTATTTCAATCTTATGTAGAAGAAGCAATAGAAAATCAGAAGGCAGGGAAAGTCGTTCCTGTTCAAAAAAAGAAGCCTTTAGTTATTCCTTCCGAGTTGCAAACTGCTTTGGATGAAGATCAAGATTTAAAATCAGCATTTGGAAGTTTGAACCTAACAAAACAAAGAGAATATACCGATTATATTTCTGAAGCGAAGAGAGAGCAAACGAAGTTAAACCGCCTTGAAAAGATCAGACCAATGATTTTAGAGGGAAAAGGGTTAAATGATAAATACAGAAAGTAACCTTCCATTTAGCTAATGAACCATAGACCAATGTCGTTTATCGAAAAACTAAATGACGTTGGTCTAAATCAGACTGAAAGCCTACCTCAGAAAAATGCAATGTCGTATGTTTGAATTACTAATTGATAGATATTCAAGACGATGAAATACACCATTACATTTTTTCTTATTGCTACACTCATCGCTGCTTGTCAGCCACAAAATACACAGGAAGAAGTATTAGAATCTAAAGTTCCGTTGGTAGGAACTTGGAAGCTAATTTCAGCAACAACCATCAAAGATGATACTGTAGTGGTAGATTCTTTAAAAGGGAAAGCAATGTATAAAATCATCAATGATTCGCATTTCAGCTTTACCAATTATTCCACAAGCGAACAACAAGAGAGGTATATTTCGGGTGGTGGAAAATATGAATTGAGCGGCAATCAATACACAGAACACTTAGACTTTTGCAATTTCGGATGGGAGGGTAGAAGTTTTACTTTCAATATCCAAATCTCAAATGATACTTTGATTCAACAAGGCAAAGAAGAAATCGCTGATTTAGGGGTAAGTCACGATATAATAGAGAAGTATATAAGAGTAGAGTAAACTAGAATCGCATTCAAACAGCTTGAAACCGCTTGATCAAATGAACAAGCGGTTTTTTTGTTAGTTGTGAATTGAGTACGAAATATATAGTGTTCTTTTTTAATGCTTTAATTAGCTAGTTTTTAAGCTCGTGTTATTCGCTTTCTAAACTATTAATCCAATCTCTAATAAGCTCAACACCTTCTTTATGAATAAGCTCTCTTCCTAGTTCAGGCATTCTAACTTCTACTTCACTAGAGTTTAATCGGTACATCAAGATAGATTCTTCTGCATTACCAGGATGGATAACATATCTTAAACCACCAGAACCATCGCCTGCTGCAGTTGGTGTTTTCCAATATCCCAAATTGATCGGTTCATCAACATGAAAACCGAGGTATAGCCCTGAATTGGCTGCTGAACCTTCAGCTCTATGACAAGACGCACAATTAATAGCAAGGTATGCTCTAGCTCGGTCATCTAAGGTAGCAGACTGATCATCAATAGCTGGCCAAGCAGGAATATTAGTATCTGAATGCCCCTCTAAAATACCTGCTGAAATCCATTTTTGAATTTGATTTTCTTCACCTTCAGCATAGTTGTAAGTTTTATTGAGGTTAGGAATTTCTGGGCCTATAGGAGCAATTTTCCCATCGTAAGCATGACAGTTTTTACATTGATTCTGATTTGGAATCATGTAATTGAAGATTTGGTCTTCACCATCAATGTTGAGTGTCATTTTTCTTGTTCCTCCAATTACTGAACGACGAGCATCACTTAAATCTTCTTCCCAAATGTAAGTTTCGGGTTGCCACCCATCATTATTTCTGATAAGCAGACGAGTTTCGATATAATCCTTTTCTCCATAATAAAAATGCTTAATCAAAACAGAGCCCACTGGTAGGTCTAACACATTATTTGTTTGAAATGGAATGCTTTTTCCTTCGGGAACATAGATAAATCTTTTCTTTAGGGCATAATCACTAAAAAGTGGTGTGTTTAGGTCATAAGGTAGAACTCTAGCTTCCTCGTTGGGTGTGAGTTCGGCTATTTCTCCAACAAAGAAATTGTATTCAGAAAGGTATTCAAATCCTTTATCTGTTGGCATCTTGATTTGGTTTGGTGAAACCTCATCTTCAGAACTACATCTAAAAGTGGCTGTGGCAGCTAAAACGATAAAAATGAGTGCTTGTAGGTGGGTGAATGTTTTTTTTCTCATAGGTGTAAAAGGCTTGTTAGCGTTGAAAGAAATCAAGACACACCTTTTTACAGGTGTATCTTGTTACAGTTGTTTATTAGAATGGAGAGAACTCCACCTCAGATAAAGGATCTTTTGTACAGTCGTGAGCACTAATGTCAGTTTTTACGCTTTGGAATGTTTGATCCAATGCGTTTAGGTTGACAAAAGAAGAATTTGACTCTTGAATACAAATGGATTCTACTCCAGGGATAATTCCATCTATGAAAATGTGAGGTTGGCTCAGTTGATACAAGCCAAGAACACCAACCAATTGTTGGATAAGGGCAGGTTGTTCTGCTGTAATATTTGCAGACATCGTGTAGCTGTTGTCATGAATGTAAATCCCAGAAGGGAATGGATTGTATAAGGGGTCGTTTGCTTGCTGGTTGATTAAAAGATAGTTTGCTACAATTACACTCGCAAAGTTGTTTTCATCAAATGTGTTCTCAAAGATTTCAACATCTTTTGTACTTAAAACCATGCATCCTGTTCCTGCAGGAACGTTAGCAACAATATTACCTTCTGGGGCAAAGTTTTTACGGTTATTGTCGTGGCAGTTGTTGTTGAATACTCTAACCGAGCTACCGTATTTTGTAAGACCAGGAAGGTCAAACACAAGGATTGCACCTGTATTATCGAAGGCTTCGTTGTCAAATACGTCAGCGTTTGTTGTATTCTCAATTTCGATACCCGCTACATTTCCTTCAGCAACACTATTTTTTACAATTACTTTATCTGATTGACCTACATAAATACCTGCATCAGATGCTCCGTAAGCGTAGCAATCATCAATATAAACTTCAGTACAAAGTACAGGATAAAGTCCATAAGCACCATTTTCCATTCTTGGTTCACCCGACCAAACAGTACCTACACTTACAAAACTTACAGTGTTACAGTCGCGAGTTTTTAATGCATCTCCTTTAGAATCTCTAATAGTAAGTCCTTCAACTCTAATTTTTGTAGAGTTGGTGATCAGAACACCGTCTCCTCCAGCAATTTGTCCATTGAAATCTAAAAATGTTTTGTCTTTACCTGCACCAATGATTGTGATTTCCTTTTTCCCATCCATTGATAAAGTATTAGTGAAGTTAAAAACTCCTTCACCAAAGACGATAGTTTGTCCGTCCTCTACTTCAATGAATGCTAGTTGTGCATCTTCTGCTGCTGTTTCACTTGCTGAAATGTTGATGTCCTCTGGCTTTGGTGTCGCATCATCTTCAGTACATGAACTAAAGCCTAAAATGCCAATCAAAGACAGCCATACAATGGTCGATTTAATTCTCATGTTGATTTATTTAAGTTAGTTTTTCAAAAAATCAGTTTGTGAAAATTATGACCAAAAATGGCATCTATTGTACTCCTAAGGCTGAAATGTTGTGAAATCGCTTTATTAGGTGTGTAATTGACGTGTAAAATTAAGTCAAGAAACTTTCAAATTCGGTTCTATACGATTCAGATACTTTAAGACAGGTATTTGGGATTTGATTTATCTGAATTTGGTAGCCTCCTTTTACCTTTTCAAAGCTCGACATTGCATCGAGATTCAACATGAAAGATCGGTGTATTCGAATTAATTTTGGAAAGCGAATTTCTTTCTCCAATTGTTTTAAGTTGGTACGTACTAATTTTTTAATGACCTCATCATTCTCTAAGTAAACAACCATGGTATAATTGTTTTCCGATTTGAGGTAAAGGATTTGTTCGGGCTTTACAGCTAAAGCAACTTTTCCACTTTTTTCTTTAAAAAGAAATTGTTTGTCAATACTTGTTTTCTCTTCAATTTTTGGAATGGCTATTTCTTTAGGCTTTCGCGTCGATAATTTATAAACAGCAATTAGTAAACAAGCCAAGCTGTAAGGCAACATTCCGAGAGATAAAGTATAACGAACAACAATTTTAAGTTCGTGAAGTAGTGGCTCGTCAAATTCGCCAAAAAGGAAAAGACATGCTGTGCAAAGACAGGTGAAATCAAAGATTACCCATAATAAGAATTGCCATAGACGAAAAGTAGTCGCCCTGAAAAGTCTACGAATAAAAAAGTGAGTGATACCCAAAATTAACGCTGCAATAATTCCTGCATTGCTTATGGACAAGAAATGGGCAAAAGCATCTTCGTAATTCATCCTTTGGATGTTGAAAGGATTGAAAAAGTAAATGAAAAAAGAAGAAAAGCCTCCACAGAAGAGAATGAAGAATACTTTACTTTTATTATCGTCTAACAAAGTAAAAGGCGTCTTCAAACAAGCCAAATCCTTAGACTGAAAGTTTAAAATGGTCATTTTTGAAAAGTTAGTAGTATTTAGCTCAGGCTTTTAATCTGGCCAAATTCATGTTATGAGATTGAGAAAAGTTAAGCACATAGCTAAAGGCATTTAAAAAGCTATTCTAAGAATGTTCATTCCAGTGGTCGTCTCTAAAATGAATATGTTAGTTTGATGTGCTTTACATTTATCGTGATGTCTGTAAAAATTCTGTTACACAAATTTCCTCTACATAAATGCGCGACTTAATTCATTGAAAGTCGATGATCATTTATCTATAAAAGTAGAAATTAATATTCTTCATCGAATATCTCCAAATCTCACCTAAAATAATACCAATTTTAACAGCTAACTTTTCAAAAGAAAAGAGCTTCCACTTTTTATATGGAAGCTCTTAAACAAAGTTTATTATTCAATTCTAGAAGTAAATTCTGTACTGAGGAACAACAAATAATCCTAGCTGATTTACTTGATTGATACTTTGAGTTCTCGGGTTGTAATTATAGTCATAAGGGTTAAGTCTGTTGGTTAAGTTTTGGATGTCGACAGTCCATTCTTGAGTGATTTTTTTCAGATTCCATCGAAATCCGACTTTTATATCCCATCGGAAATAAGCATCCATTTTTTCACTAAAGGCTTTAGATTCGTCCAATATTTCTTCACCTGTAGCTATACTTTCTTCGAAATCGATAGGAGTGTAGTAACGTCCTCCTGCAGTGACAACTTTTGTATCAGCCATTAGTGTCATCGAATTATTGAGTTTCCACTCTTTTCCAAGAAGAAGATTTGCTACATACTCACTATTGAATGCAGTGTTTCTCCAAACACCATCAGAACCTTGATATTGAGAATCAAAAATACTTGAGGTCATAAGCATGTAGAATCCATCGGAAAAGTTGCGTTCTAAAGTAAGTTCAACTCCGTAGTTTCGCCCAATTCCTTCATTTACTAAACCTGTTTTATAAGGTAGGCTGAAATCGGCCCCTGCATTGAGCATACTAAAACTTGACGGAAATGGATCAACAGGAATATTGTATAAATCTTGGTAATAGATTTCGGATTTTAATCTCCAATGTTTGGCAAAAAGATATTCCATACCTAAAACATAATGTCTAGATCGGGAAGCGTCCAAATTCTGATTGGAATTCAGGCTATTATTTTGTCCAAATTCGGGTAATGAAAGGAGAATTGGCAAAGGTTGTTGTTGACTATGGATGCCAAACCCTGCAGATAAAGAAAGGTTATGATTCCATTTATATTGCAAATTTATTCTAGGTTCAATATTCCAATTGTCATTGAGTTGATAATAATTGGTGTATAAACCTGTTCGAAGAAGCCATTTTGAATGAAATTTATACATCCAATCCGTATAAATCTGAGTCATTTGAGACCTTCCGTCTCCAGCTCTGAAAGTATGCCATTGGTCGGCATGATTGATATATGTACTATCTGTAAAATCAGCAAAAGTGCTAGTGGTTAAAAGACCTGTTCTTGTCGTATGTTTTTTATTCCATTTCTTATTGATGAAATAGTGAGCTGTGATTCGGTCTTCTTTATTAAATGAGTTTATTTCTTCAGTAGGCGTAGGAATATTTTCGTTCCAAGTTATACTATCAATCTGATTTTGTACTCTAGCATGTGTATATGCTAAAATCAGTTTTCCATATGTGTTTTTATTGAAGAAATAATTATGTGAAACCCCTGTAATAGCGGTACGACTACGGTTGTAAATATCAACCATCTCATTTCCGTAAAGATCAGTTTCGGGATCATCAAGGTCGAGTTCACTACCTAGAATATCTATGTTACTATTTCCTGCAATCGCGAAAATTGAAATGGAAGAAGCATCTTTGAGTGCAAAGTTTAATTTCATGGAAAGGTCTTGGTATTCGGGGACAGCTTCTCCTGTACCTGTACTAATTCCGATTAGTTTAAAGAACGCAAGTGTAGAGTAGCGATAGTTAATAAGGTATGAAGAATTACTATTCTTACCCATTGGGCCTTCAGCTCCTAGCTCAATACCATTAAAGCCAATTTGCCCCATAAATTCATTTTTACCGAGATTCCCATTTCTCATATTTAAATCAAAAACACCTGCTAAAGCATTACCGTAGGCACTTGGAAATGCCGCCGTCATAAAGTCACTTTGCCCTAGTGTATTGGTATTTAGCATACTTACAGGCCCTCCTGTTGAGCCAAAAGCTGCAAAGTGATTTGGACTGGGAATATCAACACCTTCCAAACGCCATAAGACGCCCATAGGAGAGTTCCCTCTTATGATTATATCATTTCTACCATCATTGGCTCCAGAAACACCGGCAAAATTAGTAGCCATTCGGGCAGGGTCATTTCTACTTCCTGCAAATCGTTCTGTGAGTTCGGTATCAAAACCTCTAGCCGAAACCAAAGCCATTTCATTGTTTGGAGTGTAATGCGGATCATCAGGTTTGACAACAACCTCATCTAATTGGGTTGCTTTTTCAGTCATTTTTAAATCGAGTTGGGTACTCTTTCCTCCAATGACTAGAATTTCATTTAGGGTTATTGTTTCATAACCAATTGCTGATATCAGAATTTGATGTCTCCCTGTAGGAACATTTTCAAGTTTAAATCTACCATTTGGGTCTGTAGTAGTTCCGATGATTGGGTCATGTTCTTTCAAGATAACTGAAGCTCCAATAATTGGGTATTCAGATTCTTTATCGATAAGAATACCTTGAATGATTTGTGTCTGTTGCCCCAAGCTTTCGAAGGATGTACAAACCAATAAAAAGAAAAATATGTATCTGATGACTGATTTCATTTCGATAGTAATTGATTCTAGATTCAGAGTATGTTGTAAATCGTGTAGTTAGGCTAAGTTTTTCACTTTAAGCTTCTTCTGCTTGAGACTGATTTTGACTTGGAAAAAAGTAATGAAAAGGCTTCCTATAATAGTTGGCATGAGCCATGCAAGCCATGTATGTCCCAAATTTGTGACAAGGGCAGCAGTTATTGTGGCAATGAAGGCTCCTCCCATTCTTCCAATATGTTTTTTCAAAAGTAGATTTGAATTCAATTTTGCAGGATAGTATAAGTGGTATAGGTCAAAGCTAACCATAATAAGACCAATACTTCCGAATGGTATGAGAGGTATAATGTAGTGAGGTAGAAAATAAGCAGTAATAAGCATAGTCAAAAATATTGGGATAAAAATGCTTAAAAACTTTAGATCAAATGATCGTTTCCTATCCTTTTTCCAACTTAAGCATCTTATTCCTGAATAGAGTAGGTAACTTGAAAAAATGCCAATTAGTCCAAGGTTTAAGTTGCTAAGTAAAAGAGATAGAATAAGAGCTGTGAGTAAACAGATACCTAGACTCCATTTGAAAATACTTCCTGCTTTTTTATGCCATTTAATTTTTGAAGAAAGCAGAATAGCACAAATTCCTGCTATCAGTGCTACTGCGCCAGTAATGATGTGAGGGACTAAAAAGAATTGTTTTAAAAGATCGTTCATGACAGTGTTTTTTATTTATTGATACTGCAAGAACAAACACTTTTTTTCAGTAGGGAAAGACTTATTCGTTTTTGGGATTAGTTTGGGGAGAATCTTACTTTTTAGGGATTTTGAGTACTATTTTGGGATGTTTGGCAAACGTTTTTTGAGAATGGAGTTCCATTTTTGAGCATAATTTCTACTCACAGGAATCACTTCAGTATAATTTGAAAGTGTGATTTTACCTCCTCCAGAATTACCTTCCCAAAGTATGACTTTTTGAAAATTGACAATATATGATCGGTGACAACGAGCTATGTGTTCAGCTTCAATCTGATTTTGAAAATAGGTTAAACTTCCTCTTAGTACAGCTTTCCTTACCTCTTGATTTTCTAAATAAAATAAAGTGGTGTAGTTATCCGAAGATTGCATAAACAGAAAGTCTTCAGTTTTTAGTGTTATTTGATCATCTTGATTCTGTCCAATTAATGTTAAATAGTTCTCAGATGATTGATTATCTAGTTGAGTGGCATCATACTTATGTGAAAGCGCTTTTTTATGTCGAAAAAGTGTGATGAAAAGTGTAGGGAAGACTCCGACGAGATAAGTGTAATAGATGAATTCTAATACGGTACTTAGGTTATTTTCAAAAAGGCCAATGGAGATCGAATAAAAAGAATTGGCTAGTGCAATTAATCCCATTTGAATAAAAGTGGCTACAAGAACTTGCCAAAGTTTAAAAGGAAAAATATCACTAATAATATTGATGATTGAACCACTCAAGTGAAGAACTCCTCCAGTTATCATACCGTACCCTAAAAGCACAATGATTTTTGAAAATGGCATGTTGAGGTCTCGTATACCAAAGGGCATAAATAAGATCAGAAATAAACTAACGAATACTGCTGTACCCCATGCCATTTTGGTGAGACTTTTTTTATTCCAAGGCTTTCCTACGGTATATGAAAGTATTTCGAAGATATTTGAGCTCATTTATTTTAAATTAAAATGGACTCCAAATTAAAAAAGATATACTTAGATATTCAATATATAGAAGGGTGTTTAAACCTTATTTAGAAGATAAAAAAAGAAAACCCCTAGTCAAGAACATTGAATAGGGGCTTTATTGTAAGGTGATTTTAAAAGTTAAGCTTGTGCTTCTCTTTTATAAACCACACTCAAATATGACAGTACATCTCCAAATTTTTCTAGCATTGCTTGAGCATCTTCTGGAATTGGTTTTCTATTCATTTTTAGAAGAAGCATTCCGAACATAGCATTCAAACAAATCTGTATTTCACTTGTGATCAAACCATCCGCAATCTCCAGATTTTTGTCTATATCTGGTTTTGCGACATTGAAGAATCCTTTGTAAGTCTCATCCTCCTCTAATAGTCGAGAGTGAAGCGCTTCTAACTCTGTAACATGTTCTTGTACAAAAGATAGATGTCCTTCTTTCATTATTTCTTCAGTCTGCATCTGACTGATTAGAGAATCATACCAAGTTTTTTGTTCTTGCTTCTCTTCATCAGATACAGGCAAATGACTGATTACATATTTCTCTATATCCTCAATCTTTCCTTCAAAGTTTCTGATAAGATACTCTGATCGATAGATGTGAATGATGTATTCGCAGATGTTTTCCTCTTTCTTTTTATCAGCAATATTCATTTTGTCTCTAGTTTTTGTGTAGTACCACAAAGAAATAGTCTGCAAATATGTATAGATTTTAGGATCAGTCCTTCTTAATTATGGATTTTTTTATGAAATCAATCATGAGTTCTTTGGGTTACATCTGTACATTTTCTTTCACCTCAAATGGATCAGGTATAAATGAATCGCCAACACAAGTTCTTACATCAATTTCTATATTTCTAGCTATTGTAGATATAGGTACATCGTTAGCAGAACCTTCAAATGGATTTTCTCCAACGGTTCCAATTCTTTCCATGGTATGAAAAACCCATGAAACTAGGGTTGAAAAAGGTATACTGATCCAAATAAAAAATTCACTAATAAAAGGATAAGCATCGTGTAGTTCATCTCCTAGCTTAGCGAATTCGGGTACAATTCCGAATGGTAAAAGAGCAACGAACACCCAAACGAAGTAGACATTCAATGTGGCATATTGTCTTGGGTATGGAAAGTTTTTAATTCTTTCAGATTTTCCTTGTAGAGTCAATAAACTAGCTAATCTTTTTTCCAAGACTAAGAATGAAAACTCCCAAAGCAATCCTTTTTCTTTCAACCTTCTGAGATGCTGAGATTGAAGTTTTATGATAGTGGCGGCTTTGTTTCCTCCAACTCGCATAACAAACTCTAATTCTTTCTCGCTTAAATATTCTGCTAGTGCATCTTTTTCATCGATTACAAACTCGGGGGTGTGAATCTTTTTAGCCCATTCTCTATTTGTTTGATGCTCCATAAACGATTCCCATTTCTTTTTGGAGCGCATCGCATAACGAAGTGCCGTAAGCCATGCCATATGTCTATGAACAAGTATGATTCGTTCTTTTTTCAGTTCATCTTCGGCTAATGCTTCCCCTTCTTTTGCATACTCGTTTGTGACCATATCACCGACATGAATTGAAAATGTTCTTGAGTCGTTTACAATTCCTCCCCATATCTTTCTAGCTTCCCAAAGCCTTCCGTAAACTGCATTATTCCGAAAACTTACGATGAATGCAACGGCTGTACCTACAAGCGCAATCGGAGTCCATGGAAGTACAATCCATTTTTGATCAAAAATATCATAAAGAATGGTCACTGAAGCAGCGAGGAGTGCAAAAAGTAAAGTTTCCCACCTCGTCCAAAGAGCCATTTCTTTAATGGAGAAGAATTTTTTGATTAGCATGTTGAAAATTGGTCGTTTTAGTCGAACAAGAATATACTAAACTAAGCTGAAAAATATGTATTCATGTATCTTTAAGGAGTAGACGTAACTTTCTTAAGTAAAAAGAATTTAGGTTCGAAAGAAAACTTTACACATTTGCTTCCGTATGGTATAAAGGTGTTTTTTTAATATTAAAAACCTAACTTTAAATAGTATTTTTTTCTCACTAAAAAAGTGAGTTGTTGATGAGCTAAAAAACTAATTAACTAAAACATAATGGGACAATTTATCCGTGAAATTTTTGCAAGTATTGTAGGGGTGCTAATAGCTGTTTTTATCCTCGCTGTAATGGGGGTAGCCGTAATGGTTTCTTCAGCTGTTTCATCTCAAGAAGTGTCAATTGATGATAATTCGATTTTAGAGTTTAATCTTAATCAGCCTTTAAAGGAAATTGTAGAAGACGATTTTAGTGCATTCTTAGAGTTGGCAGGTTTGCCAAGTGAGGGATCACCTTTGTCTTTTCAGTTTGTGTTGAAAGCGATTAAAGAGGCAAAAACAGATGATAATGTTAAGGCGATATATCTGAAAGGTGGGAATTTTAAAGGAGGTTATGCGCAAGCAGAAGAATTGAGAGATGTTCTTGTAGACTTTAAATTATCTGGGAAACCAATTTTTGCTTATGCGGATAATTATTCTGAAAAAACATATTACATAACTTCAGTAGCTAATGAAGTAATCATTCCTTCTGTTGGTTCTCTTGAGTTTAATGGTCTTTCTCAACAGCTGATGTACTTCACAGGCATGTTTGAGAAGTTGGGTGTGAAAGCTGAAGTGTTTAAAGTAGGTACTTTTAAAAGTGCGGTTGAGCCTTTTATCAATAAGAAAATGAGTCCTGCAAATAGACAGCAAACTGAAGTTTATTTGAACTCACTTTATGATCATTACCTGCAGAATGTAGCTTTGTCAAGAGGTCTTGATAAAAATGTATTGAAAGAGATTTCGAATAAAATGCTAGTTCAAACTCCAGAAGATGCATTGAAATATAAGTTAGTAACAGAGGTTGCTTACGAAGATGTTTTCAAAAAGAAATTATATGAAGCTGTTGGTTTAGAGTCTTCTGATGCAAACATGCTTAAAATGGGCAAATATATCTCTTCAGTAGAGTCTAAGTCAGGTATGTCTTCTTCAAATCAGATTGCAGTATTGGTAGCTGAAGGCGAAATTATCTATGGAGAAGGAAGCGATGGAACTGTTGGTAATGTTGAGATTGTAGAGCGATTGAGAGAGTTGGGTAAAGATGATGATGTAAAGGCGGTTGTATTCAGAGTGAATTCTCCTGGAGGAAGTGCTTTAGCTTCAGATCTTGTATGGAGAGAAATTCAACTTCTTCGTAAGAAAAAACCTGTCGTGGCTTCAATGTCAGATGTTGCCGCTTCTGGAGGGTATTACTTCTCGATGGGAACAGATAAAATTGTAGCATCTCCAAATACAATTACAGGTTCTATTGGTGTTTTTGGTGTTTTATTCAATCCAAAAGCATTCATGAATAATAAACTAGGAGTTACTTTCGATGCCGTTTCTACTGGAGAATATTCAAACTTCATGAGTACAGTTGATGACTTCAATGAGAATGATAAGCGTATTGTTCAAAATTCAGTTAATCGTATTTATAGTGATTTTACTTCTAAAGCAGCTAGCGGAAGAAATATGGAGTTGGATGCTTTAAGAGCCATTGCTGAAGGTCGTGTGTGGACAGGTCAAGATGCCTTGGAAAGAGGACTTGTTGATGAGTTAGGCGGAACCTTCAAGGCTGTTGAAGTTGCGGCTGAATTGGCTAATCTTGAAGAAGGAGATTATGAAGTAACTTACCAAAGTGGCGCAAAATCTATCTTTGAAAAATTTGCTCAAAGTATGGAGCAAGGTCAAGAGGCAAAGTTGAAAGAAAAACTTGGTCCACTTTATAACTGGAATGAGCAGTTGAATAAACTACAAAGATTGGAAGGTGTTCAAGCTCGTATGCCTTATGAGTTAGAGATCTACTAAGTAAAAAATATTATTGATAGAAGGGAGTCATCATTTCGGTGACTCCTTTTTTCGTTTATGAATATGTTATAAATGGTATTAATCATAGGTAATAAATTCAAATTTGATCAGTTATCTATTAACTTTCTCTTTGAGATTTAGATAAGTCTAAAAATAAGTTTAGCTTTGTTTTATAATAAAGCATTTTACAATGGACATCTATAAAACGAAAGCACTAACAGGACTACTAACAATTTCTTTACTCTTCTCACTACTTAGTTGTAGTTCAGAGAATTCAAAAGAAGAAACTTCAACTAAAATCAAGATTGTTACAACCACTGGAATGATCAAAGATGCTGTGGTGAATATCGTCGGAGATCATGCTGAAGTAGTTGGATTGATGGGGTCGGGTGTTGATCCTCACCTTTACAAAGCATCACCTAAAGATTTGAAACACATTCGTGAGGCTGATCTAATTTTCTATAATGGTTTGCACCTTGAAGGAAACATGACAGATGTTTTAGAAAAGGTTGCAAAGAAAAAACATGTAGTTTCTCTAGGAGAACAAATCCCTACATCCAAGTTGATCGCTTTAAATGAAAATGGTGTTTATGATCCACATATCTGGTTTGATGTAGCTCTTTGGAGAGAAGGAGTCGCTTCAACCATAAAGGAGTTAGTAAAAGCTGATTCTGTGAATGCAAAAGCTTATGAGCAAAATGGTAAGGCTTACCTAAAAGAATTGGATGTTTTAAACGGTTGGGTGAAAGAGCATCTTAAGGTGATTCCAGAATCTCAACGTGTATTGATTACTGCCCACGATGCTTTCTCTTATTTTGGAAAAGCTTATGATATAGAAGTAAAAGGTTTACAGGGGATTTCTACCATGTCTGAGTATGGTTTAAGAGATGTGAAAAATCTTGTGGACTTTATCGTTGAGAATAAAATAAAATCTGTTTTTATAGAAAGTTCAGTTCCGATTGCTTCGATTGAGGCTGTTGTAGAAGGTTGTAAAGAAAAAGGTCACGAAGTAAAAATTGGGGGGACGCTTTACTCAGATGCTATGGGAGCTGAAGGAACAACCGAAGGTACTTACCTAGGAATGGTAAGGTACAATGTAGAGACGATGGTAGTAGGTCTTAAGTAAAGAAAGATGGTAGAAGTTGTAAAGAATCCAATTCTTGAGTTTCATAACCTTACAGTGGCTTATGATAAAAAGCCTGCAATTTGGAATGTAGACTGCAAATTACCCAAAGGTAAAATTATCGGAGTGATGGGACCAAACGGTTCTGGTAAATCAACGATGATGAAGTCGATCATGGATCTGGTTCCGAGAAGCAGTGGTTATGTAAAAGTTTTCAATTGTGAAGATGGATCAAAAACCAAGATTGCGTATGTACCACAGCGTAGTGCTGTAGATTGGGATTTCCCAATCAATGTGTACGATACTGTGATGATGGGACGATTCAGCTCTAAAAATATATTTAAGCGTCCTTCTCGAAATGATAAGGATATTGTTTTGGATGCTATCCGAAAAGTGAAACTGGAAGATTTTGTAGATCGTCAGATTTCAGAATTGTCAGGAGGGCAGCAACAACGCGTTTTCATTGCAAGAGCACTCGCACAACAAGCTGATTTCTATCTTTTAGATGAGCCCTTTGCTGGAGTGGATGTAGGCTCTGAGCAAGCCATTATGCAAATCTTAAAAGAGATGCAAGCCAATGGTAAAAGCATTATGGTTGTTCATCATGACTTACAAACTGCTCCGCATTATTTTGATTGGCTTGTTTTGATGAGTACACGTTTGGTGGCTTCTGGGCCATTTGAGAAAGTTTTTGCATCTGAAAAGTTAGGAGAAGCTTTTGGTGGACAGTTGGAAATGTTACAGAGAGTAGGAGATATGCTTCAGAAAAAGCAGCACCCTGTTCGTGAACCAAGAAGTACAAAGTAAAAGATAGCAGTATGAATAGTTTTATTGAGGATTTCATTCTGTTAGGTGATGCCAATGTGAGGTGGGTATTATTAGCGGTATTGCTTATGTCTAGTAGTACATCTATTGTTGGTTGTTTATCTTTTCTGAGAAAAAGAGCGCTAATAGGAGATGCTGTTTCACATGCTATTTTGCCTGGTATCTGTTTATCTTTTCTCCTAACACAATCAAAAGATCCGGTTTACTTGATGGTAGGAGCTGTTATTACAGGAAGTTTGAGTATTTGGTGTATTGACTTTATTGTTTCTCACACAAAGCTTAAACCCGATACAGCTTTAGCACTTATCTTGTCCGTTTTTTATGGAATCGGAATTGTTTTGCTTACCCATATTCAAACGCTTGGAATGGCAGGGCAATCTGGTCTTGATAAATTTCTGTTCGGTAAAGCAGCCTCAATGGTCGCTAGTGATGTTCGACTGTTTAGTACTACCTCTCTAATTATTATTCTGACAGTTGTATTTGGTTTTTCAGCATTTAGAATGGTCATTTTTGATAGGGGTTATGCTACATCAGTGGGTCTACCAGTAAAGAAAATAGAACTATTGATTACGTTTTTGACAGTGCTTGCTATTGCGACAGGTATTCAAGCCATTGGTGTGGTTTTAATGTCAGCGATGCTTATAACACCAGCAGCAGCAGCAAGATATTGGACGCATTCTCTTTCTAAAATGATGATTATCGCTGTCATTATTGCAGGGATTTCAGCTTACTTGGGTACGTTAGTCTCTTATATTCAACCTAAAATGCCTACAGGACCTTGGGTTGTAGTTTTCTTAACCTTTCTAGCATTTATCTCTATTATTTTTGGCGCAAAGAGAGGACGTCTTTTTTCTGTGTACAGAAGACTACAAAATAAAAGACGTATTCAAGATGAAAATGTATTGAAGAGTTTTTATCATCTGAAAGAGTCTAAAGAAGAATTTAGAAGTTTCACAGCCTCAGAGTTAGTTGAAAAAACAGGATATACACGCCTTAAGGTCAAAGCATCGATCAATAGACTTGTTGCAAGCAATTTGGTGAAACGTGATAAACACTTTATCAGCGTGACGGAGACAGGTATTGAAGAATCGAAACGTTTAGTGAGGATTCATAGATTGTGGGAATTGTACATTACGAAATATATGAACCTTCCTGCAGATCATGTACACGACGATGCTGAAGCAATAGAACATATCATTACACCAGAGTTGGAGCAAGCTTTGATCAAAGAGCTAGGACGTCCTGAAGTAGACCCTCACAATACGCCAATCCCATATAAAGCACAATAAACATTATGATAGTATTTGATGAATTTTGGATAATGCTCACTGGAGCTTTGGTTGCTATTAGTTGCAGTTTATTAGGGTGTTTTTTAGTACTTCGTAAAGTAGTCATGGTAGGCGATGCTATTTCTCATGCAGTTTTACCGGGTATTGTGATCGCATATTTCTTCTCTCAAAGTCTAGATTCGCTTCCAATGCTTATTGGTGCAGCAGCCTTTGGTATGATAGCTACTGTCATAATTGAGATGCTGAGCAAAAAGAATAAGATGCAGGAAGATGCAGCTATTGGAGTTACTTTTACTTTCCTGTTTGCCCTAGGTGTTATCTTGATAACCTCATTTGCTGATAAAGTAGATTTAGACCAAGAATGTGTGCTTTATGGAGAAATAGCATATGTACCTTTGGATACACTAACTCTTTTTGGTGGAGTTGAATTAGGACCTGTGCAAGTATGGATTTTAGGGTTTAATCTTTTACTAGTTTTGGCATTTGTGATTTTAGGCTATACTCCTCTAAAAATGTCTAGTTTCGACCCTATATTTTGTACTTCTGTAGGGATCTCGACTAGCTTTTGGCATTATGCACTAATGAGTGGAGTCTCAATGACTACTGTTTTTTCATTTGAGGCAGTAGGAGCGATATTAGTTGTTGCATTTTTAGTAGGGCCACCTTCTATCGCTTATTTAATATCAAAGGATTTGAAGAAAATGCTATGGTTAGCTGCTTTATTTGGAGTCTTATCTTCAGTATTTGGTTATCTGTTAGCTGTTTTACTCAATGCGTCTATTGCAGGAAGTATGGTTGTGATGATTGGAATTTTCTTTATTATAGTTTTATCAATTCAATTAATTAGAAAACAATTGAAAGATAAACGGAATCAAACTGAGATTTCACAAATGAATTTTGAAAGCTAGTACTTTAATTCATCTTAATATATGAAATAGGCACTCTTGAAAAAGGGTGCTTTTTTTATATCCAATGATTAATTTTTATGGTAATAGTGTTCACTTTAAACCAATTTAAATGAATACAATTGGACGGATATTAATCTATTGTTGTAAATTTTAATACTTGAATTCTACTTCTAGTTTTTACAATGTTAGGTCTTTATTATTTTTTGGAGAGTATAAAATTAAGTGCAATTTGACTTCTTGATTGTGGTTTTAAATGATTGGTATACAGTGTTTAGAGGTTGTTTTAGTGACGATTTCTTGTCCTGTAGTTTGATTTAGAAATCGTAGAATTATAAATAATGTATTTGTTTAATTAGTGAGTAATATTCTGTTTTGTAAAGTGATAGTTTTTGAATGTTCGTCTAAATAGATGGTGTGTTAATAAAAATACTTACATATCGTTTTAAAATATAGAATAATGTTTGGATGTTAAAAAATCTATCATTTATATTTACGGAAACAAAATACATCAAATGGTAAAAAATATTCAAAATATCGTCCTTATTATTGTCATTTTGCTAGTCATTTCTCCGTAGGAGTGATATTGGATACTTATTACCTAAAGAAAAAGCCATTATCACTCAATAACTGATAATGGCTTTTTTAATACACAAATTATATCGAACCTTAATCGCGCCACACATATGAAATATTTTGATCAAAACACGATTGTATTCTTCAATGGAGAATATATAAAAGCATCTCAAGCAAAGTCCGATTTGTTTGCGCAGTCTTTGCACTATGGTAATGCTGTTTTCGATGCTTTTAGAGCTTATGGAACTTCATTAGGTCCACATATTTTCAAAGCTGAAGAACACTTGGCTCGCTTTAGTGAGACAGCGCAGAAAATGCATCATACAATGCCATATTCTGTTAGAGAGCTTATCAAAATATCATATGAGTTGTTGGAGCGCAATAATTTTACTGATGCATATATCAGACCTTTGATCTACTCAGGTATGAATATGGAGCTTTCCCCAGATACAAAGCATCATTTATTTATTGCTGCATGGAAGTGGGAAAAGTATTTAGGTAAAGATTTACTTGATATCAAAATATCAGATTATAAAAGACCTTCTCCTTTAGCATGTGATGTAGAAGCAAAGGTTTCTGGTAATTATGCAAATTCCGTTGCAGCTGTAGCAGAAGCTCAGAATGCAGGTTTCGATGATGCATTATTACTAGATGTAGAAGGAAAAGTAGCTGAAGGTACAGGTGCTAACTTCTTTTTTGAGAAAGATGGAATACTTTTCACACCTAAAAAAGGGCATATTTTCCCTGGTATCACGAGGTCTGTTGTTCTAAATCTTTGCAAACAGATGGGACAAGAGGTCGTAGAAGGTGTTTTCTTTCCAGAGGACCTTAAAGATTTAGATGGTGCATTCTTTACGGGTACAGCTGCTCAAATAACTGGTATAGCATCAATAGATGGTCATAAAATGAACAAAGACTGGGAAGATACAATTGGTTATCAGGTCTTTGAAAAGTATGGTCATATTGTCACACAAAACGAATACGATTCTTATTCAATCATATAAATATTATTAAGTGCGTCTACTTACCACTGGTTAATTTTTTTATATAATGGAACACAAACTGAACAAATACAGCCAAACTGTAACACAAGATGTTACACAACCAGCAGCTCAAGCAATGTTATATGCTGTAGGTCTTACAGAGGAAGATATGTCAAAACCTCTAATCGGTATTGCAAGTACTGGTTATGAAGGTAACTCATGTAATATGCACCTCAATGAGTTGGCTACTTATGTGAAAAAAGGAACAAAAGAGGCTGATTTAGTAGGTCTTATATTCAATACGATTGGAATTAGTGATGGTATTACCAATGGTACTACTGGTATGAGATACTCATTGGTTTCAAGAGAAGTAATTGCTGACTCTATTGAAAGTGTTGTAGCTGGTCACTTTTACGATGGTGTTGTATCTGTTGTAGGTTGTGATAAGAATATGCCAGGAGCAATGATCGCAATGAGTCGTTTAGATCGTCCTTCAATCCTTGTTTACGGAGGTACAATTGCTTCGGGTTGTCATAAGAAAAAGAAATTAAATATTGTCTCAGCTTTTGAAGCACTAGGTGAAAAGTTTGCTGGAACAATCAGTGAAGAAGATTTTAAAGGAGTAATTAAGAATGCTATTCCTGGAGCTGGAGCATGTGGCGGTATGTATACGGCTAACACAATGGCTTCCGCAATTGAGGCATTAGGAATGAGCTTACCTTATAGTGCTTCTAATCCTGCAATTGATGACACCAAACAAAAAGAGTGTGTAGCAGCAGGTATTGCCCTTAGAAAACTACTAGAAAAAGATATTAAGCCTTCAGATATCATGACTCGTAAAGCATTTGAGAATGCTTTGAGAATTATCATTGTATTAGGAGGGTCAACGAATGCAGTACTTCACATGATTGCTATGGCAGATGCTATGGGAGTTGAGTTAAGTCTTGATGATTTCCAAAGACTTTCAGACGAAACGCCTTTACTAGCTGACTTAAAGCCAAGTGGTAAGTACTTAATGGAAGATGTTCATGAGATTGGTGGTATTCCAGCAATTATGAAGCGTTTGCTTAATGATGGTCTTCTACATGGAGATTGTATGACAGTGACGGGACAAACAATTGCCGAAAACTTATCGGATATAGATCCTCTAGGTGAAGATCAAGATTTACTTCGTCCACTTACAGATCCTATCAAAGCGACTGGTCACTTGCAAATTTTGTATGGTAACCTTGCCCCAGAAGGCTCAGTTGCAAAAATTACAGGTAAAGAAGGTGAAGTATTTGAAGGTACTGCAAAAGTCTTTGATAAAGAATTTGATGCAATCAAAGGAATTCAAGATGGAACAGTTGAGAAGGGAAATGTAGTTGTAATCAGATATGAAGGTCCTAAAGGTGGCCCAGGTATGCCAGAAATGTTGAAACCAACTTCGGCAATCATGGGTGCTGGACTAGGAAAAGATGTTGCCTTGATTACTGATGGTAGATTCTCAGGGGGGTCTCATGGTTTTGTAGTTGGACACGTTTCGCCAGAAGCACAAGTAGGAGGACCGATTGCTCTTATAAAAGATGGTGACCCTATCCGAATTGATGCGGTAAATAATACAATAGATGTCTTAATTGATGAGGCTGAATTAGCTGCTCGTAAAGAAACTTGGGTAGCTCCAAATCCAATATATAAAAGAGGTGTTTTAGCCAAATATTCAAAATTAGTTTCTTCAGCTGCAGAAGGCTGTGTAACAGACAAATTCTAAAATTTTGCTACTATGACCACAACAAATGAATTTTTTAATGAAGTAGCTTTTGCAGAGCCAATAGCTCCAAAAAGAAAAGTAACAGGTTCTGAAGCAGTAATTTTATCATTGCTTGCTGAAGGTGTGGACACCATGTTTGGGTATCCGGGTGGTGCAATTATGCCTGTTTATGATGCTTTGTACAATTACCAAGATCAATTAAAGCATATCTTGGTCAGACATGAGCAAGGAGCCGTCCATGCAGCACAAGGGTTTGCACGTGTTCGTAATGAAGTTGGAGTTTGTATGGCAACTTCTGGACCTGGAGCAACAAATCTAATTACAGGTATTGCAGATGCCATGATTGATTCAACCCCTTTGGTTTGTATTACAGGGCAAGTAGCTGAGCATTTATTAGGTACTGATGCATTCCAAGAAACTGACATTTTGGGTATTTCTATGCCTGTTACAAAATGGAATTATCAAGTAACGAAAGCGGCTGATATACCGGGTGCAATTGCAAAAGCATTTTATTTAGCGAAAAGTGGTAGACCAGGACCTGTAGTAATTGATATTACTAAAAATGCTCAATTTGAAGAAGTTGATTTTGAGTATAAAAAATGTACAGGTGTTCGTAGTTACAGACCTGCCAAAAAACCTGAATATACTTCATTAGAAGACGCAGCTAAGTTGATCAATGAGGCTAAGAAACCTTATTTGTTGGCTGGTCATGGAGTTCTTCTTTCTGGGGCGCAAGAATTATTAAAAGAGTTTATCAATAAAACAGATATACCTGTTGCCAGTACATTGTTAGGTTTGTCTGCATTTGACGCTAGTCACCCTAATTATGTTGGTATGCTTGGTATGCACGGTAATTATGCACCAAACGTAAAAACAAACGAATGTGATTTGTTGATTGGTTTGGGAATGCGATTTGATGACCGTGTAACAGGGGATGTTTCCAAATACGCAAAGCAAGCCAAGGTTATTCATATTGAAATCGATCCTGCTGAAATTGATAAAATCATAAAAGCAGATGTACCAATTATAGCTGATGCTTCTAGAGCTTTGGAAGGTTTAATTCCTTTGGTAGAAAAACGATCGCATTCAGAGTGGATTGCTGAGTTCAGAGAAGGAGATAGACTTGAAAAAGAAAAAGTATTAGATGGAGAATTCTCAGCTAATACAGAGAAAGTAAAGATGGCCGAAGTCGTTAATAAACTTTCTGAAATGACAGAAGGTAAGGCTATTGTAGTAACAGATGTAGGTCAGCATCAGATGATCGGTTCTCGTTATTATAAGTTTACTGAGACAGATAGTAATGTAACTTCTGGAGGTCTAGGGACTATGGGGTTTGCATTGCCAGCAGCAATAGGTGCTAAGCTTGGTCAGATGAAGAGAGAAGTTGTGGCAATCATTGGAGACGGTGGTTTCCAAATGACACCTCAAGAGTTAGGGACGATTATGCAATATGATATCCCTGTAAAAATCTTGATTCTGAATAATAGCTTTTTAGGTATGGTTCGTCAGTGGCAGCAGATGTTCTTTGAGAAAAGATATTCTTTCACTGAGATGTCAAATCCAGACTTTATCAAATTGGCTGATAGTTATTCTATTCCAGCGGAAAGAGTAACAGAAAGAGAGCAATTAGAAGAAGGATTGCAGAAAATGATTGATGCGAAAGGTTCATTCCTTTTAGAAGTTGTTGTAGAAAAGGAAACAAATGTTTTCCCTATGATTCCTACAGGAGCTTCAGTATCTGATGTTTTACTTGAAGCCCCAAAAGCCTAATGAAAGAGAAATTTACTTTGTCAATCTATACTGAGAATACAGTAGGTTTGACTTCACGTATCACAAATATTTTCTCCAGAAGAAAAACGAATATTGAAAGCTTGACTACTTCTGCTTCAGAGCTAGAACATGTTCATAAATTCACAGTCGTGTTTTTTGAGACAGAAGAAGGTGCTGAAAAAATCATGAAGCAAGTTGAGCGTCAGATTGATGTGATTAAAGCATTTTCTTATAGAGATCAAGAAATTATTCATCAAGAGATAGCGCTATATAAAGTTGCTTTTGAAAGTCTTTCTCAAGAAGAAGAAGTTGAAAAAATTGTTAGAAGACACCATGCCCGAATCTTATCTGCTACACCTGAATACGTAGTGATTGAGAAAACTGGACATGAATGGGAAACACACGAGTTGTATGAAGACCTAAAGCCAATTGGTTTGATGCAATTCGCTCGATCAGGTAGAGTATCCATCTCTAAGGAACGCCAAGATGTAAGTCCTTTATTACAGGAGTTTAGCGAATTTCAAGAGAGTTTATAATTTACCTGAAAAAGGATTATAGAGCGGAGCATCACTAAAATGCTCCGCTATTTTTTATCCCACCAACATACGAAAAATTAATTATGGAAGTAGCAGCCGACACCCAATTAGCACAAGTAGAGAACATACTAAAAGCAAATATAAAGCTCAAAGAAGTGGTTAATAGAACTCCTTTGATGCGAAATATGAACCTCTCTGAAAAGCATGATGCAAATATTTTGTTGAAGCGAGAAGATCTTCAAGTTGTTCGATCTTATAAAATCAGAGGAGCGTACAACAAAATTTCTTCTTTAACTGAAGACGAAAAACAAAAAGGAATTGTATGCGCTAGTGCAGGAAACCATGCACAAGGGGTGGCTTATGCATGTAAAACTTTAGGAATTAGAGGTGTGATTTTTATGCCTGCACCTACACCTTCTCAGAAAGTAGAACAAGTAAATATGTTTGGGAAGGAGTTTGTAGAAGTTGTGTTGGTTGGAGATACCTTCGATGATTCTTTCAAAGCGGCTAAGAAGTATCAAGAAGAACAAGGCTCGATCTTTATTCATCCATTCGATGATGATAAAGTAATAGAAGGCCAAGGTACAGTAGGCTTAGAAATCTTAGAAGATACACAAGATCCTATCGATTACTTAATTTTACCAATTGGTGGTGGTGGATTAAGTGCTGGTGTAGGTAGCTATTTCAAACAAATATCTCCAAATACAAAAATTATAGGAGTAGAGCCTGCTGGAGCACCTTCTATGAGAGAGGCGATAGCAAAAGGACAGCCTATTGAATTAGCTAAAATTGATAAGTTTGTAGATGGTGCTGCGGTTCAAAAAATAGGTTCTCGTACTTTCGAAATAGGGCGTCAAGTACTAGATGAAGTTATGCTAGTCCCTGAAGGAAAGATATGTACTACTATCTTAAAGCTTTATAATAAAGATGCTATTGTTGTTGAGCCAGCTGGAGCTTTATCTATTGCAGCCTTAGACATAGTGGCTGAAAAATACGATTTAAAAGGAAAGAATGTCGTATGTGTGGTGAGTGGTAGTAATAATGATATTACCCGTATGGAAGAGATCAAAGAAAGATCACTTCTTTATGAAGGACTCAAGCATTATTTCATCATACGATTCCCACAGAGAGCTGGTGCTTTAAGAGATTTCTTGAATAATGTATTAGGCCCTAAAGATGATATTGTACACTTTGAGTACAGTAAAAAGATTAATAGGGAGAAAGGACCTGCAGTGGTGGGTATCGAACTTGAAGATGCTTCAGATTATGAGCAACTTTTAGGACGTATGGATAAAGAAAACATTGTCTATGAGAAGCTAAATGAAAATGCAGATTTATTTAACTTCTTAATTTCATAAAAAGAAACCCCAATCAGTTTTTTCTGATTGGGGTTTTATCTTTTTTAGGGTCAATTTTATTTCAAAAGACCTAATTCTTTTAATCTTTCCATCAAGTAATTTCCTGCAGTTGTATCATCATAACGTTTTGGGTTAGACTCAGAAATACAGCTTTTCAGACAAGTCAAGTCCATTTCACTCTTAGGATGTAAGAAGAATGGCGTAGAGTATCTTGATGTATGAAGAAGTTCTTTTCTAGGATTGATTACTCTATGAGTGGTAGAACGTAAGCGATTATTTGTCAGACGTTGAAGCATATCTCCAATGTTAATCACAATCTCGTCTGGTTCAGGGTTTACATCTACCCAAGTACCATCTTTTGCTTGCGCTTGTAAGCCTTCAGCACTTCCACCCATAAGAAGGGTTATTAGATTGATATCTTCGTGTGCAGCAGCTCTGATAGCTCCATCCTCAATTTCATCTGTATTTTCGATTGGGAAGTAATGCAAGAGTCTCAAAATACTATTACCGTTCTCAATTTTTGAATCGAAATAGCTTTCGTATAAACCAAGATAAAGGGCAATTGCTTTCAGAAGGTTTCTTCCCGTATCTTCAAAAGTCTTGTAAACCTCTTCTCCGTAAGTTTTGAATTCGGCTACTTCACTAGGCCAAATATTTTCTGGGTAGCCTTCTGTGTTCTCACCTTGAATGTTCTGACCAATGTGATAGAACTCTTTTAGATCAGGTATTTCAGAACCTTTGGCTGTTTCTTTCTTTTTACCTGTATATCCACGTTGTCCAGCCAATGACTCAATTTCATATTGATCTTTGATCGTGTCTTCAAGTTCAAAAAACTTTTTAGATGCCTCATAAAGTTTGTCTCTTAGCTCTTTACTAACTCCGTGGTTTTTGACTATGACAAACCCAATTTCAGCGAAAGAATCACCAATTTCTTGAACAAATTTTTCCTTTCGTTCAGCATCTCCCGATACAAAATCGAGAAAATCTACTTTTGCAATTTCAACAGAAGTCATCTTATTAATTATTTAGAATCAATAAAATACTGTGATTGGATTAAAAAAGATACTGCTGATTTCTAGGTGAGAAAAAATGAATCCCAGCACAGAACCTAGCTAATCGAACAGTGGCGGTGAGCCATAAGTGAGATTTGTAATTATTTGCAAATTTATTGAAACTAAGGATTAGGCGCAAAAATATTTTAAGGCTGGGTTTTATTTCTCACAAACCCAGATATTTCTAGCAAAAGTAGATTTCCCCTTCTTTTCTACCGTACAATGATCAATAATAGAAAGTCCAGCATTTGATATGATTTCTCTAACATTTGTGGTAGAAACAATGACTACTCGATCTGAGAGTTTAGCTGTAGACTCAATAATATTTTTGGTAATGAAATCCGTTGAATAGCTATATAAATTGTATGGTAGATCTATAATGGCTGAATCGTAACGATCAGTCATATCCTTTACGTCAGAACAATGAACTTTTGCTTTATAATTGTAGTGCTCAAGATTTAGTGTTGTATGATTCCATCTTTTCGGATTAATATCACAGCCTTCTATGTTAAACCCAGAATAGCAAGCTTCCAACATAATTGTGCCTACACCACAGCAAACATCAAGTAATTTTTGTGATTTATCTCCTTTAGAAACCATACTAACGAGCGATTTCCCAATAATCATACAGATAGAGTTACTGAATGAATAGGGTTTGTCATTGTGTTTTACCCAATCAGTCTGACGCTTTTCTAGGGTTCCGAAATACCAAATACCTTTGTAAGTACAAATGGAATATGTGATACTCGGTGTGAAGAAATTTGGTTCAGCAAAAATACTATAACCTACATCCTTTAATTTCAGTTTTCGTTCTGCAAAGCGAGTATTGTCACCTGTTAGTTTGAGGTAGTCAACTTTAAAGCCATGATCTGTTAGATTGAGCGCTTTAATATCTTGAATTAAGTCTTCGTAGTTCTCTGTAGATAAGATAACATCAAAGCGACTCAGAATGAAAGGGCTGATGGCAGGGTCTATCTTCACATCTGAAAAAAGAACTTTATCCTCTTCTTCCTTTTGAAAAATTTGTCTTGACTCTAGCTTACATAAAGATGTATGATGGTAATCGTACTTGAAAGAATATATATAACCTTGCCCACTCATTGCTTCTGATTGTTCTATCTATTTTGAAAGCACAAAAGTAAATAAATGAAAGGAAAATATGTTATTCTTTGAATTGAGAAAATAACGAATAAGTGTTTGTGTTCTCAAGTAAAGAGATTGCTTGAAATAAGGAAATGTGTAGAAATCGGACTTAAAAAGTAATTTTAATTTAGATTAAAAAACTTTACCTAAAGGGAAAATATCGGCGTAAATGTAAAACCTGAACACCCTATTATCTTGAAATTTGAAGATATGGCAATAGGGAATCACAATGAGTTTTTCTTCGCCTTTGAAACGGTAAGTACTTTCTCCTCTGATAATAAGCGCATCTGGCGTTTCCCATTTTTCAGCAGTTCGATGCGTGATCGAAGAAAATTTTTCAAAGAATCGAAGGAAAGATTCTCCGATTTGGTCTCGCCCAATAATAGGCGGGTGATGAGCAAAACTAACAATGGAATCACGAGTCAGAAATTTTTGAAGGTGTAACAAATCTCCTTCGTCTAGAGCTTTATAGAACTGATGTATAAAGGGATAACGATTCATGCTGATGAGATTTGTTTTTAAATTCGTTACACCCTACAGAACTACTGATTATCACTATTTAGTTCCATGTTCAAATTTTGAGTGAAAAGACTGAGTATTTTAAAATAATGATCAAAAATCCCCTTTATTACTTTATATAATGGAAGTGATATGAAAAAGTATGCAACTTCTTCTTACTTTTGCAGTTTCTAAAGAAGAACATGGAGAAGAACGCATTGCGAAATATACAGGATAATCATCAAGTGCATACATTCCCGAATGGGATTAGATTGATTCATAAACAAGTGAAAAGTACAAGTATTGCTCACTGTGGAATCATGTTTAATATTGGGAGTCGTGACGAGAAACCTCATCAGCAGGGTATTGCTCACTTTTGGGAGCACATGGCTTTTAAAGGAACGAAAAAAAGAAAATCATATCATATTTTAAATAGTCTTGATTCTGTTGGTGGCGAGTTAAATGCTTATACCACTAAGGAAAAGATTTGTTTTTACGCATCGGCTCTGGTTCAGCATTTTCCAAAAATGGCAGATCTAGTATCGGATATCTCTTTTGGTTCTGTTTTTCCTGAAAAAGAAATCATCAAAGAGAAAGGTGTAATCTTGGAGGAAATGGCTATGTATCAAGATGATCCTGCGGATGCAATTACCGATGAATTTGATGAATTGGTATTTGGCGATCATCCTCTAGGAAAAAATATATTAGGAAATAGAGAGAGTGTTTCTGGTTTTCAGCAAGCTGACTTTTATGAGTTTATCAATGAAAATCTGAATACTCATGAAGTAGTTTTTGCTTCGGTGAGTAATTTACCTTTCGAAAAGGTACTTAGAGTAGTTAGTAAGTATCTAGAAGATGTTCCAGAAGCTACTGGTCAGAAGTCAAGAGAAGATTTTACGGGCTACAAACCTGAAAATAGAATTGTTAAAAAGTCAGGGATAAATCAGGCGCATTGTATTTATGGAACTGAATCTTTACCAATATTCCATGACGACAGAGTACCATTTTTCTTGTTGACAAATATTTTGGGCGGTCCTGCTATGAACTCAAGATTGATACTTTCTATCCGAGAAAAGTATGGCTTGGTTTATGATATTTCTGCGAATTTGATTAATTATCTTGATACTGGAGCTTTTTATGTCAACTTTGCAACCGAAACAAAGTCTGTTAAGCGATGTCTAGAGTTAGTTGAAAGAGAAATTCAGAAACTTCGTTCTAAGAAATTGGGAACTCGTCAACTTTATATGGCTAAACAACAGCTAATGGGGCAAGTAGCTATGGGGGAGGAGAGTAATCTTAGTTTGATGCTTGGAATCGCTAAAAGTTATTTGGACCGAGGTTATATGCAGAGTATCGATACACTTTTTGATGAAATTGAGGAAGTAACTGCTGAGAAGATTCAAGAAATAACAAATACAATATTGGCAAAAGATCGATTTAGTACTTTGATCTATATGCCTGAGGAGGAGAAATAGCCTTAAACATAACAAACACTATGGATAAAAGAAGAAAAATACTTTTAGTGGTATTTATAGCATTGGCTGTGATTGCAATTACAGCTTCTACATATACATACCAAATTTTTTATTCTTCAAATGTAGATATCAAAGAAGCTAAAACTTACGAATTATTCATTTCTGAAGATGATGATATCAATTCAATTTCAACGACTTTAAATGAAGAAGGCGGATTGGTTGATTATGTATCTTTCAGATTCGTAAGTAAACTTTTAAAGTATAACGAAAATATCAAGGAAGGTCGTTACTTGGTAAAGAAAGGAATGACCAATTTGGAATTGGTCAGAATGCTTAGAGCAGGGAATCAATCGCCTGTAAAAATTACCTTCAACAACTGTCGTACAAAAGAGGATATTGCAGAAAAGCTAAGTAAGGAATTGTCTTTGTCAAAAGAGGAGTTACTATTTTCTCTAAATGATAGTAGCCTATTGAATGAGCTTGGCTATGATTCCATTTCAATCTTGTCGGCATTTATTCCGAATACTTATGAAGTATATTGGAATATCTCAGGAGAGGCTTTATTGAAAAGAATGAAGTATGAGCATGACCAATTTTGGAATAAGACAAGACTACAAAAAGCAGAAGAAGTAGGTCTTTCTCCGTATGAGGTGTCAGTTTTAGCTTCTATTGTTCAAGCAGAGACGATAAAGAAAGATGAGAAGCCTAAGGTTGCAGGCTTGTATATCAATAGATTGAAAAGAGGAATGCGTTTACAGTCTGATCCAACAGTCGTATACGCCGTAGGTGACTTTGACATTAGAAGAGTTTTAACAAAGCACCTTCAAGTAGATTCACCTTATAATACTTATAAGTATAAAGGTTTGCCTCCGGGTCCGATTAACCTTCCTGAAATCTCATCTATTGATGCAGTCTTAAATTATGAGAAGCATAGATACATTTTTATGTGTGCAAAAGAAGATTTTTCAGGTTATCATAACTTTGCAATAAACTCAAGTCAACACTCTGTAAATGCGGCAAAGTATAGAAGAGCATTGAATAGAAAAAGAATCTATCGTTAAGATGATTCTTTACAGTTTTAAAAGGGAGCTTTATAGCTCCCTTTTTTTGTACAATACCGTAAAAAATGTTCATTTATGGACAAATGAGATTTTATTCGGTGTCGCTTTTTTTAACTAAAATTAAGTGTAAGATGCTGTTATGTAGGTAGTTGTGCTTGTCTTCGAATAATTACTTGTAGTGAAAAATGAAATGTATTAATTTTTCAATATAAATCAGTGTACAAATTAACTAATACAAGCTTATGATGTATACCACGACAATACATATAGGTGGGATCATTTTTCATTTTGAAGAAAAGGCTGCAAAACGTTATAAGGAAAACAAATCTAAAATTGATGAGTATTTCTTGAATTTTGCCAATGGGCAAGAAGTTTTGTTGGAACTCGATAATAGAGTGGGAGAGATCTTACTGTCTATGCTGTTCGTGGATAAACAGTATCTAACTGAGGAAGATGTAATAGAGCTTTTTCAGAAGTTAGGTGATTATAAAGAAATCTTAGGGGATGAGATAGTTGAAGAAGAAGAGGTTTCAGCGAATAACGATAGTAAAGTCAATGAATTTTCTTCGTCTTTTGAGAAGGGAAATGGTAGCAAGAAGTTTTATAGAGATACTTCTAGAAAACTATTGGCAGGGGTTGCAGCAGGCGTTGGGCATTATTTCCAAGTTGATCCAGTCTGGGTCAGAGTTGGTTTTGTTTTGTTCCTTCTAAATGTAGCACCAATTGATTGGCTTTTTAGCGGAATTTTTCATCCTACATTATTAGCTGTAAGCGCATACGCTGTAGCTTGGTTTATCTTACCAGAAAATAGTGAGTTAAAATGGAATAAGGATCAGAAGCGATTTTTCAGACATCCAAATGATCAGATAATAGGAGGGGTAGCAGCAGGTTTAGCTTCTTATTTTTCAATTGACCCCATATTAGTTCGTGTAGCATTTTTTGCGCTAAGTTTCTATAATGGTGTTGGTATTTTCCTTTACCTCATGATGTTTGTTATTACTCCAGAGGCAAATAGTCTTAATGAGCAAATTCAAATGAAGGGTAAGAAGGTTAAGTTAGATGCTATCTATGAGCGTTTAAATACACTAATTACCTCTTTAAAATTGGATAGCCTAGATATCAATGAAAAACTCAAAAGTTCTTCTGTTGTATTACAAAATACATTTTATAGTGTAAAATCTCACTTTCAAAAAACAAGAAAATTTCAATATGTACTAGGTCGTGCTGTGCAGATATTTTTAGGTACAATACTTCTATTAACTTCAGTTGCAGTTAGTGTTTCTACAATTTTTATCTGTTTCGTTATCCTTGATTTGATCCCTGTTTCTTTAGTTATTCATCAATTGCTAGAGTTTGAGGAACTTTTCTTGATGATTACTAATCTTGATATTTCACTTTGGGATACTTTTAGGGATACATTTTCACTTCCAATTGTATTGGCCATTCTATTTGTATTTTGGTGGCCTGCGTTTATGATAGGAGTTTTAGGTTTAAGGTTACTTATTGGTAGAAATATTTATCGTAAAGTCTTTTGGACTAGCGTATTGGTTTCTTGGTCTGCAACTCTTGTCTTCACTGTTGCAATTGGTTTGAATGTTCTCTACTTCTTCAGACAAAATGGTTATTTCAAAGAAGAAGTAAAGTATATCAAGACGAATCAAGTTGAATTAGGTTTTAATAGAATTGCTTATAATCCTTTTACAAAGGTTAAGTTTCATATTATCCCTACTCAGAATTCTCAAGTAGAAGTAGTATATAAATATGGCTCTTTCGGAAGTTCAAGAAGAGAGGCGATTACGAATGCAAAAGAGATTGAATATTCAGAAATCAGTGAGATTAAAAACAAATTGATTTTTGATAGCCATTTTCAAATTCTTGAAGGAAATCCTTATAGAGGGCAGAGAATGGAGGTTTTTATCTATATGCCTCATAAACAAGAATTTTCCATTTCTGAAGACTTAGCAATCCAATTGTCAGATGTTTTTCCTTATGAGGAAGTTTCTGGAGGTAAGACATGGGAATTTGATCATTATGGGCACATTCAAGAAGTGCATAAGTCAAGTTTTGTATTTTCTCATCCAATTATTTCACAAGAAGAGTTAGATGAAATCAAACGTGATGTATCTCGTGCTATAAATATAACTTCTAAAGACATTTTACAAATTACAGAAGAGGCCATTCGTGAAGCTCGTAGAGCAGAGAAGTTAGAGAAAGTTGCAAAAGAGAAAAGAAGACGTGCTGCTGGTATAGGTTTGAAAAACTTTAATAGAGTTAATACTTCAATTAATTTGGATTTAGAATTGATTCAGTCAGACGACTATTTAGTGAAAATGTCTGATGACTTGTTTAAGCACATAGATATCAAAGTTCAAAGAAATACACTTGAGATTAACCCATTACCTACATTCTATTCTCAAGATTCACATGGGAAAAAGATAAGAATTTTCCTTCCAGCTCTAAAAGAAATTAGAAGTGCAGGCTTTGGCAACGTAGAGGTCAAAGGTTTTTCTGAAGAAGAAATGGATATTGCTATGAAAGGAATGGGAGATCTTAACTTTAACTCTGAAGTAAGTGATTTAACGTTAATCATGAATGGTAGTGGTTCGGTCACTATGAAAGGAAAGAGTGAAGAGTTTTCATTATCTCTAACAGGCAATTGTAATTTGGACGGAGAGCGTTTTGAAGTTGAAAATATAAATGCAACAGTACTAGGAAACTGTTCAGTTGCTTTGGATGTAAAGGAAAATGCGATTATCTACAAAAGTGATAACGGAAAAATAAAGTTTATCAAAGAACCTGAGAAGATCGTTGAGATAAAAGCTAATGAGCTTTAGTCTTTTAATTCACTTATAAGTAACAATTTAGGAACACTAAATAATTATTACTCTGCTAGCTTTAGATAGTATCAGTTTTACATACCTATCTATGAGCGTCATTAGAGATTTTATAGTAGAGCATAACCCAAACATCCAAAAAATTGATTGGGAGAATTCTGATGAAATACTTATTTCAGGGGAAATCTGGCAAGTAAAAAATGCCTTTGAAGTACATGAAATAAGTCAACTCAAGCCTATCGGGTTTATTGATGGAATTATAGTGAAAACAAGGCGACTTTTTGTTTGTATTCACGCCGATTACATTCGAGATATTTCACATATAGAAGAAGGTTATTTTCAGTTCGATTTTAGTTCTAACCGAACTGTTATTCTTAATAAAGAAAACAAGCTAGAAGCTGATATCTCTGATTACTTAGGTACAGTTGAAGATATTGAATATCTCTGTATTCAGGATAAGATATATTAGTTTCTAGACCATACTTTTGCTGCGTTAGTTGTATTACATTTTACGAGTTCTATCGGAAGGTGTTGAGTGTTTACCATCAATTCTAAACGTATATATGAGAATTCATTAAAAGCATCTTCACCACAAACTACAGCCACTTTTTTAACTCCTGTGCTAATTAAAGCTGGAAGAATAGATTCTGTTATCCATTCATTTAGCGTATCCCATCCGCTTTGCAAGAATGAGAAGTCCCATATTACACAATCAACAGGAAACTTTGAAAGCAAACGTAGATAAGAAAGTAGTGATTCTTTAAACTTTTCATCATCTACGAATCCTGATATTTCACAAATCAGATTTTTATGAATTGTATCCTTCTCAAATGTAACATGAGACTCAAGATAATTGTACATATTTAGTTAGTAGATAAATTAGGTTAAATCAGAGAAGTCTATTGTTTCATTCTTCAGTAATCAAACATCTAATACAGCTTATACAATTCATTTATAAGATTTACTATATCATGAAATGAGGTGTGTTTTATTATGGAGGAGTATACTTTGCTTATGGGGGATATTTAAAGGTACTGTAACCCTACTAGTACATTTCAAATTTTAAGCTGTACCTGAACTAGTATTTGAGAACCATCACCGAAAATTTCATGTTCAGCTTCTTGAAAACTAACATAGATGCCTTTTTATAGCTAAGAATAATTAGAAAGGAATATTATTTAAAAAAAAGTGAAATTTTTCAAAAAAAAATAAGTGTTGTAAATACGTTAAAAATATCGTGTATTCATATACAAAGTGATATAAAATGTGAATATAATTCTGTTATTCGCTGACAAAACATAATTCTTTCAGTCTATATGTTGTAAAACATGTCTTTACACAGATGGGCTACTGCTTAAAACGTTAGGGAAATTGAAATTTCTCCCTTAATTTTACGCAACCGATTGAAACACATAATACTCAAGACTATGCCATATCAATTGTCATCAAATTCGCAGGAAGTAAAAAACTCGTTAGTTTCATTTTTTAACGATCTAACGGAAATGGAAAAAAGTATTCGTAGAGATGTATCTATGAGTTTAAGTATCGAATTCCAAGCCGGATTCAAACAACTAAGCAGAAACATTCGATCAGGAAAAGATGAAATTTCTGATTTAATCAATCAAATCCCTTCAAATGAAAACGATGTAGCTATTAACTTGAAAACAGTTACAGATCAGGTTATTTTGACAAGGAAAGCATATCAGAGTTTCATGAACCAACATGCTTCATAACTGAAAAATTACCTATTACAAAAAATGCCAACTCAAAAATATTGAGTTGGCATTTTTCATTAGTAGAATTTTATTAATTCTTAAGCACCAAATTGCTCAGAGATAGGAGGAATGAAATCGTTCTTACGGCTGATTTTTCCTTCAAGTGCTACAAGCTCACCTTCAGCAGAAACACTAAATACTTTTTCCAATAAAGCAATATCGGTAGCATCAGCGCCTGAAAGTTTACTAGAAGTAGCTTTCAAATCTACATAGGCAAAGAAAAGGTGTGTATATGAGCCTTCTTCTTTTTTCTTCGCAAGAGCAGTATCAATCTCAGACTTCTTAGCAAGAACATCTGCAATTTTTAAACTCTCACACACTCCAAAACCGATTTTTACATCACCGTAAACGAAGTTTTTGAAATCTAGCGTAAGAATCTCTTCAGCAGAATAAACTGAAAGATCAGATTTAGCCTCTAGCATTGCATTTCCGAAATCTTCTACAGATTCGATACCCGCAATTTTAGCTAATTTTTCAGCCCAAGCTCTATCAATATCAGTGGTATGAGGTACAGAAAGAACCAATGTGTCTGATAAAATACCAGCCAACATTAATCCAGCCATTTCTGTAGGAATTTCTTTACTGAATACTTTGTAGTAATCAGCGATGATTGTACAACAGCTAGCTACCGTACGGATATCTAAAGTCATCGGTTTTTTACTGAAGAAGAAGTTATCTTGAACAGCGTGGTGATCGATGATAGCCAATAAATTAGCTTCTTTTACAGAGTCAGCAGATTGAGTAGTTTGGTTATGATCTACCAATACTACATCTTCTCCTTTAAAATCATCTTTGAAAGCTGGAGTTTCTACTCCAAATTTATTTAGAACAAAGATGGTTTCTGGGTTCAAGTTACCTTGTCTGAAAACTTTACCTTCCCAAAGGTATGCTGCAGCAATTGATGAACAAATTGCATCTGTATCAGGGTTAGTGTGCCCTAAAAAAGTTGTATTTTTTGGAATCGAAACGTGATGATTCATCGTTAAAACCGAAATATGATTATCAATTATAATAAAGTTGCAAGCTAAAAATACCTTCTAAATTTTCATAGTACTTTAAAAAAGGATTTTACGGAAATATAATTTTAATCATATGATTTTTGTTAATACAAAAAGAACGACCACCACAAAGTGGCGATCGTTCATGGAGTCTAGTAGTGTAATTAGTATTGATTTAGAATTGTGCTACTTCTGTACTGCCTTCCATTGCCGTCGTTGAAGATGTACCGTTGCTCACAGTATTTTGTACCGCATCAAAGTAACCTGTACCTACAAATCCTTGATGTTTTACTGCTTTGAATCCTTCTTTTTGTAATTCGAATTCTCTGTTTTGAAGTTTAGAATAACCAAGCATTCCATTTTCATTGTATGCTTTTGAAAGCTCAAACATACTTGTGTTTAAGGCATGGAAACCAGCCAATGTAATGAATTGGAATTTGTAGCCAAGAGATGCTAATTCTTCTCTGAATGAAGCCATTTGCATTTCAGATAGTTTAGCAGCCCAGTTGAATGATGGAGAACAGTTGTATGCCAACATTTTTCCTGGGAATTTCTCATGGATAGCTTGCGCAAATTCTTTTGCTTGTCCAATATCTGGAGTAGAAGTCTCGCACCAAATCAGATCGGCGTAAGGTGCATATGATAATCCTCTGCTGATAGCTTGCTCTAAACCGTTTTTAACTTTGTAGAATCCTTCAGACGTACGTTCACCATAGATAAAGTCTCTGTCACGAGAGTCAATGTCACTCGTTAGTAAGTTTGCTGCATCTGCATCTGTACGTGCAATAAGTATAGTTGATGTATTGCAAACATCAGTAGCCAAACGGGCTGCAACTAGTTTATTGATTGCTTCTTGGGTCGGTACAAGTACCTTACCTCCTAAGTGTCCACATTTTTTAGCTGATGACAATTGATCTTCGAAGTGAACACCTGAGGCACCAGATTCGATCATCATTTTCATCAATTCGAAAGCGTTCAAGTTGCCACCAAATCCTGCTTCCGCATCAGCAATGATAGGAACCATCCAATCGGTATTTCCATCTCCATTTACAGACTGAATTTGATCAGCTCTCATCAGCGCATTATTTATTTTCTTAACTACCTTAGGCACTGAGTCGGCAGGGTACAAAGATTGGTCTGGGTACATTTCTCCAGCCATATTTGCATCTGCTGCAACTTGCCATCCACTCAAATAAATTGCTCTTAAGCCAGCTTGTACTTCTTGAATAGCTTGATTACCCGTAAGTGCACCAAGTCCTGCTATCCACTCGTCATTATTTAAAGCTTTCCAAAATTTTTCTGCTCCTAGTTTTGCCAGAGTATGATCAATGACTACGCTTCCTTGAAGTTTAACTACTTCTTCAGCAGTATATGGGCGAGTAATATTTTTCCAACGAGGGTTTGTCTCCCAATCTTTTCTGATCGCTTGGATTCTTGCTTCTTTAGTCATTTTTTGAGAACTTTAAATTTGATAATAAAACAATTTTGAATTGTGCGGTAAACAGATAGGGGTCTGCTTACCGCTTTTTTTATTTTATGAAAGAGTATGCTTTCAAGGTTAAAAATTCATTGAAGACTTGTTCCTTCACTAATTCGGTAAGGAGTTCTGTAGCTTTTTCATACATTCCAGTATTGTACTTTTCAAGTCCTACCAAATCTTGAATATGAGCTATAACTTCAGGAAGTAATTCTTCATACAAAGCGAAGGTAGCTGTCTGACCATTACTGAGTTTTACCTCATTCTTAATCCATTGCCACAATTGTGCTCTTGATATTTCGGCAGTGGCAGCATCTTCCATCAGGTTGTAAATCGGTACTGCACCATGTCCTCTCAACCAAGATTCAATGTATTGAATTGCTACATCCATATTGTTCTTAAAACCGTGAAGAGTAACTTCTCCTTTGGCTGGTTCAATTAAAGCATGCGGGTCTTCCTTTACATCGTTTCTTAGTACTTGTAATTGATTTGGAGTAGGCATGTATTGATCAAATACACCTTTTGCTGTACTTACCAAACCAGGGTGTGCTACCCAAGTACCATCATGTCCTGCTTGAGCTTCTCTTTCTTTATCTTTAGCCACTTTTTGGATTGCAGCTAAATGAGCTTCTTCATCTCCTTTTACTGGGATTTGAGCAGCCATACCTCCCATAGCAAAAGCTTTACGCTTGTGACAAGTTTTGATCAGAAGCTCATAGTAGGCTTTCATGAACGGAACTGTCATTGTTACTTGCGAACGGTCAGGTAAGATGAAGTCAGAGTGATTTCTGAATTTCTTGATATAAGAAAAAATGTAATCCCAACGACCACAATTCAGGCCAGCAGAGTGATCCTTTAATTCGTAAAGAATTTCATCCATTTCGAAAGCAGCAAGAATCGTTTCAATTAATACTGTTCCTTTGATCGACCCTTGTGGAATACCTAAACGGTGTTGAGCGAAAACAAAAATGTGATTCCAAAGCCTTGCTTCCATATGACTTTCCATTTTTGGCAAGTAGAAATATGGAGCACTGTTTTTCTCAAGCAATGTTTTTGCATTGTGGAAGAAATACAATCCGAAGTCCATGATTGCACCCGAAATTGGTTTACCATCAATGATCAGATTTTTTTCTTCTAAATGCCAACCTCTCGGTCTTACAAAAAGTACTGCTCGTTCATCATTCAGTTGGTACTGCTTCCCATTTTTTGGGTTTGTGTACGAAATAGTTTCATTTACAGCATCTCTAAGATTTATTTGCCCATCCATGATGTTCTCCCATTTAGGAGAGCAAGCGTCTTCAAAGTCAGCCATAAATACATTTGCACCACTATTCAAGGCATTGATGATCATTTTACGATCTACAGGACCTGTGATTTCTACTCTTCGGTCCTGAATGTTGGCAGGAACTGGTGCAACAGTCCAATCACCTTCACGGATATGCTCGGTCTCTGGTAAAAAGTCAGGCATTTCACCCGCGTCGATGCGCTTTTGCCTTTTGACACGAGCTTCCAGTAAAGATAGTCTTCGGTTATTAAATCGAAGATGTAGTTCAGCTAAAAAGTCTAAAGCTGCAGGGGTAAGTATCTCTTGATACTGCTTTTTCATTTCCCCTTTGATGTCAATCGAAAGTTTTTGAGTTGTCGTCATCTCCATGGGTAATTCTGTTTTTGGTGATCTCTTACTTCAAAGGTATAAAAGCGAAATGTAAAATAAAAGCGAAATTTCGCTAATGTAATAAAATTCGCTAAATAATATAGTTTCGTTATAGTATTTTACATACATAAAACCCCTTTAAATCGTACTTTTGAGCAGTTGATGATAGTATTTGACGAAGACATAATTTTTTAGCGAAAATTTTAAAAAATGTCGCATTACGTTTAGATGCTTTTGACGATATTTTCTTTTGTTAGGAGATTTTGTAGAAGTGATGCTTTATTTTTGTGATAAGCGATGGGGTTCGCTTTAAATGCCAACTGGCTTGGCTGATGACTCCTACTTTAGTTATTTTTACTTTTTTATGACCTTTTGTTGTTCTCAACTTAAGGCTGTGCGTTGTATTTAAAAATTTATATATAAACTAAAGTTGTGTTGTTATTATGGGGGCGAATCTAGAGCAGTTATTCAATTCTTCCTTTCTCAAGAAATTTCATCAGAGGTATCCAGTATTTCTTTATCTGCTTAAATGGATTTGTATTACACTTGTAATCGGTCTATTGGCGGGTGCTGCATCTGCCATTTTTTTATGGGCTTTGCATTGGGCTACAGATTGGAGAGAAACTCATTTATGGATTATCGCATTTCTTCCGATTGGAGGTGGGATTGTAGGTTTGTTGTACCATTTCTATGGTAAGGATGTAGAAGCTGGAAATAATCTGATTATTGACCAAATTCATTCACCTCGAAAAATCATTAAATTTAGAATGGCTCCGATGGTTCTTTTTGGAACGGTGATGACTCACCTTTTTGGAGGATCTGCAGGTCGAGAGGGTACAGCAATTCAAATGGGGGCATCAATCTCAGATCAGTTTACAAAATGGCTAAGGCTAAATAAAGAAGATAGACGAACAGTGTTGATTGTTGGTATGGCTGCTGGTTTTGGGTCTGTTTTCGGAACGCCACTAGCAGGAGCTATATTTGGGATGGAAGTATTTTCAATGGGGAAAATGAAATATAATAGTATTATCCCAGCTTTTCTTGGAGCTACTTTTGGAGACTTTTTCTGCCGATTGATATCTCATGATTATTTATACATTTCTCATTCTGTTTACCATATAGCAGGAGACCCTCATCATGAAATACCACTTGTGCATATAGGTTATGCAATTATTGCAGGTATATTCTTTGGTTTCGCAGGAAGACTTTTTGCAAAGTTTACTCATACTTGGGGCACATTTTTGAAGAAGCAAATCAAGTTTCCTCCTTTACGTCCAGTTGTTGGTGGTGTCATTGTCGCATTGGCAGTTGCAGCCTTATATTTTGGTGTTAATCCTGATATTGGAACACGTTACATAGGTTTGGGTTTGCCAACGATCAAAGCTGCATTTACACAAGAGCTAGCTCCTTATGATTGGTTGGGTAAATTAATTTTTACAGGGATTACCTTGGGAGCCGCTTATAAAGGTGGTGAGGTTACGCCATTATTCTTTATTGGTGCTACTTTGGGAAATGCACTATCTGCTTTTATTCCTTTGCCAATAGATTTGCTTGCAGGAATGGGCTTTGTTGCTGTTTTTGCAGGAGCAGCAAATACACCATTAGCATGTGCAGCAATGGGAATCGAGTTATTTGGAGCAAATTATGGAGTATATATAGCTATAGCTTGTGTGATTAGTTTTGTATTTTCGGGTCATGCTGGTATTTACTCTTCTCAGATCATTGGAATTAGTAAACACAAACTATATAAACATCATGAAGGTAAAAGCCTTGGAGATGTAGATAAAGAATAATAAAAAACTCCCATCTAGTTTATCCCAGATGGGAGTTTTTTTATTGTTTTAGTTCTTAATAATTCGTTCAGTAATTCTTTTTCCATCATTTATAATTTCTAAAATATAGACTCCAGAAATCAAACTTTGGAGATCTAATTCAATAGAGGAGGATGGAGGATAACTTTTATGCAAAAGTTGTTTCCCTGTTAAATGGAAAAGATTTATGGTTAAAGACGAATTATTTAGATGAAGAATATCGATACTTAGCTTTCCTTCAGTAGGATTAGGGTAGATTTTAAAGTTACTTTTTACAAAATCATCATCTACGCTAGTGATTTCACCTACCGCAACTTTTGTAGAAGTATGGCTACAATCCCCAATTTGAATTTCAACATGAAATAAACCATTTTCTTCGGAAGCATTATATGTAGCATCAGTTGCTCCAACGATAACTTCATTATCCTTATACCATTGATAAGTGTCCGCAGGTGAGGCTGTAAGAATGTTGTTTTGACCTTTTGAAACGGAAGCTCCAGCCAATGTAATATAGATTTCTGAGGTAGAACTATTATCACTTTCGTCTGTCGCTTCAACTTCCAATGTGACTACAGCATAAGCTGTTAAGTCAGTTGAGACTGAAATAGTATTACTAGCCTCATCAAAACTAAGGTCAAATTCAGAAATACCTATAGTATTAGGTTTTACAGATTTGATATTTGTTACCGTTGTAATCGCATCTGGTGTAGCTGTATCATCTTCAATAATTTCATTGTAGTTGATGTTTAATGTACTACCTACACACATCACGAACTCATTTTCTTTCAGCCTAGGAGGATTATTGATGTCGTTTCTCACAGAAACTGTAAATTCATCAGTTACAGTTCTTCCTACTTTAAAGTTAGGGTCATCACTTGCAATAATTCTACAATCCAAAATACCATTAAATTGATATGGGAAGGACAAGTAGACTTTTGTGTCATTTACAATTTCATACTCATAAGGAAGTGTAGCACCAAATACATCAGATTCTAATTTAAAATAGAGAACATCTCCTTCAGGATCTCTGAACATTGCGTTTAGATCATCTACAATAAATTCTGAGAAGCCATGATTGACTTCCATATCCTTAATGTTTTTTCCATTAACGATTGAAGGTGGATCATTTTGGACTTCAACATTAAATGTAATTGGTTTTACTAGTTCAAAGTTTTCGACACCATTTGATACGGTTACTTCAACTGTAGCATCACCAGTAAATAATGGCGATATTATAACATCTAATTTGGTCTGGAAAGAACCATCTTTGTTTTGTTCACCAATAGTCAATTCAGGAATAACCAATTCAGCGTTTGATGAGGTGACAGAAAAACTCAGACGTAATTTATGAGGATCAGAAAAATGCTGATTCAAGTCTTGTGTTACTGTAATTGGAAGAGCTCCTTGTTTAAGATCATAATGATTTGGAAGTGGATTTGAATTACTTTCTACAGGTTTTTTATCAATTCGGTTGATATTCGCATTTATTCTGTATTCTACAGAAATATTGTTAGGTCCTGTAATTTGTAAATCTACATAGCCTTTATCATATGCTCCAGGAATAGGCTCTAAAGTAAGCTGTGCATTTTCTAAAGTATAATTGAATTTACTTTGTTTTATAATTTCAAAGTTTAGCGTTGCTTCAGAGTCTCCATACATTTCAAAGACAGTATTTAGGTCTTCAACGATTAGTTGAGAACCGCCGTCTTCTTCAAAGGGTTCTACACTGATACTTTGCCCACTAATAAATTTAGGCGCAAAGATTTCAACTGTTTGACTAAGCGTATCTAGTTCACAGGTCGTTCCAGCAATCTGAGTAATCGTATATTCACCCCCGTAGCTATAAGTGAATGAAGGATTAATTTCATTACTACCACTATTACTTGCTCCAAAGTGATAATTATAGTCAAAGCTGAATTTACTTTGATCGGTTACTGTAACCTCTAACTCATTTTGTTTTTCAAATGTAAAACCAGCTACAGGGAGACTATCACCGCAAACATCAAAATTAGCAGTTTTGGTTAATGACCATTTGTTACCTTGGTCTTTAACTCTAAAGTGGACAAAGTATCTGCCTTGGTCCAATGTTTCCTCAAGTGATTCTTGAAGTATCTCTGAAACTGATTGCGATGGAGTATTAAAAGTGAATGGAATACCATTGCCAATACCAGGGTCTGAGTCTGATATAAAGTACTCTCCACTAATAATATCTTTTGATGTTGGTTGAGATATAGGACTTGTTTTAAAGATAAAAACAGATGATGTAAGGCTCCAATTTCCTGATTCATCAAGAAAGCGAATACCTACTTTATGTTTACCAGTCGAGTATTCAGATAAATCTATATTAGGAGTAATATTTACATTCAGTGTCGGACTGTTTAGAGTAACTCTTTGTCCATTGCCAATACCAGGGTCTGTGTCAATGAAATATTCATAGGCTGTAAGTAGTTTAGGATCTGTAGTGGACTGCAATCCTGATTTATAAAATGTACTTACACTAGAAAGACTCCAAATTCCATTTTCATCTTTTACCCTAACTCCAAGTGTATGAAAACCACTCTCAATATTTCCTGTATTGATCGTGAAATTTTCTTTCACAAAGCTTGAGTCTTCTGAAAAGTTTAGCGTTTGTCCGTTTCCAACACCTGGGTCAATATCTATAAAATATTCAGCTTGGCGTATAGCACTTGTAGATTGTGCGTACAACATTGAAGAAAATACCCACAATATGAAACTAAAGATGATTTTTTGATTCATAATGAAAGATTGTTATTCGGTATAACTTGGGTAGTTTGCTTCTATTGTGATTTCAAGTTGATCGTTACTAATTAATGGAGTTGTGATCTGAACAGAATTAACTCTAGGAAAAGCATAGTTTTGAGCAGGATCAAAAGGTGCGTTTCCATCAGAACTATCTGCAATACCAATATTAGCTGTTTCAGAGCCTGTTCCAGTACCAAGGGCAGGAGAGCCTGATTGTAATCTGAAGTTACTCGCTATGATATCAGAAAGGTTGGAAAAGGAATTTTTTTGAACTAGAAATAAAGGGTTACTATCATTGATATTATCAGTCTGAAGATTGTCACCATTATTGAAACTATCTTTAGTTTGATAACATAGGTTATTATAAAAGTGCGATCCTGTCGTGTTATTTATTCCGATTGAATTTCTTTCTTCATAGCCATAGAAAATATTATTTGCTAGAAAGACACCATTGATATTTTCTAAAGCTGTTGTATTTAGTGCAAGAACAGGGTTGAAGATATTGTTTTTAATTAAGATACTGCTCCCTTTTGCATTTGCAATCCTACCTAAAATATTTGTTGAGAAACGAAATTCTGCACTCGGAGAAATGGAAGACCAATTATTAAATACAGTATTTGTGATAATGTTATTTTGAAAAAGTAAATCTCCTCCAAAGTTCGAGTTAATAGGATAGAAGTCTATTCTTCCAATATAATTGTGCTCAATAATTAATGCTGTAAAATCTGTATTTGAGCTTCCAAGAGCCTCGAAATACATATTATCTATAAAACAGTTAGCTATAGTAGTTTGATCTGCATCAGGTGAGATTCTAATTTCAGTGATCTTAGAAGCGAGACCATCATACTGATTCGCATTGTTAAAGTAACCACCACCAATAAGTTTGATCGATTTAGTAATTTCTATTTCGCCATAAGTTGTAGATGATGGATGTGCGTAAATATAATCACCGCTTTTAGCTTGGTTAATGGCATCTTGCAGATTATCAAAAGTCGCGGGAATATTTGGGTTGTTGCTTACGGTATGTATTTCTTGGGCAAAAATGGTCGGGATTGTAATAAAGAATATAAATAATAGGTTTAAGCTTCTCATGATTTTAGTTTTATGATTCTTAGTAAATCGAAAATAAATTAGAATAATATAATTTGTTATTGCGTGAAATTACTGATTTAATACCTCAGCAATTTTTATTCCTGTGTTATGTTTAATTCCCTTCAAGTATTCATAAAGGGGCTTATCAGTTATTTCTACTTGTTTATGAGTTAGAGAGGCGTGCATAAAATGTAGACGTCCATTTTTATGAAATGCAAAGCCAACATGACTAATATCTAATCCTTCAATGGAAGTACAAAGTGCGATAATATCTCCATTTTTGATACAATCTTCCACTTCATGTATTTTCTCCTTAGGAATAAAATAATGAAAATCGGAAGGCTTTTCAGAGTTTTGAGATTCAGCGATAGTATTTTCTATAGTAAGAATGCTATCATATACAATATCGTTTTTTAATGCTGGATAGCTATCTCTGTGTTTACTGATGAAATCGATTCGTTCGTCAATATATTCTCCACCACAAGTTTGTGTTCTATTTTTTATAAAACCTTTTTTACTATTATCAGAAAGCCACTCCGTATAATAATGAAGTCTGGAGGCATAGCCGTCTAATTTACCATTTCTGTATCTCACTTTTTCTAAACTTTCCGTGAATGCTTCTATCGGATTTTTAGAAGTCGGAGAGGTAATAGAAAGAGCCAAAGAATATTCTACAAATGTCACACAGTCTTGCCCTTTCAAACATACTCTAAGTTCTTCCGTTTTTCCTTCAAGAGTAGATGCTACATAAGGTGTTCCTAAAAATGTTCTAGCGAGTTGGATGACTTCTTCTCCTTTAGGTTTCTCTGCTGGATTTCCAGCATAGTACTCAAGCTTGTTTTTCCAAGCTTTTTCAAAAAGTAGTGAGTCTTCAGAAGTTATAATCTGAGCTGTTGATTGAAAGGAAATTAATAAAAAGCAGAAAAGCTTACATGTTATAAAAATATTATTGACTGTTCTTTTCATTCTAACTTCAAAATAGATTTCTGATTAAATAAAATCTTTCAAAAGAATCGCACATGATCATATCAATGAATTGAAATTGATGAATAACTGAATAAGTGTGACCTTCAGAAGATGTTCATTGTTGTAAAAGTACTAATTCTTAAATAGAACTTTTTAGTATTTGTTTAAGCTTTTCATTTTTTGAACTTAAAATTAGAAATAAAGAGTATTAGATAGGTTAGCTGAAATTTGTAAAGAATCATTCCTATTGGTTAAGATTTCATGAAAAAGCTTTTTAGCCTCACAAATCATTGCATAGCGCTAAAGTCGGTTTTGAATACTAATAGCTATTATACCGTATTGAGATTTATGTGTAATGGAACCAATTGTTAACCTGAATGAAATCATACGCTCTGTTCTACCTATGTTCTAAGTTGAATTCGACTGTTTACCTAGCTATACTATTATTATTGATGACAGTTGGGAAAGTGAAAGCCCAAGACCCACAGCTAACTCAGTTTTATTCAGCTCCTATATATCTAAACCCTGGCTTTATGGGGGCAACAGGTGATGGTAGAGCAGTGGTGAATTACAGGAATCAATGGTATAAACTACCAGCCAACTTTCGTACGATGATGGCCTCATTTGATACATATTTTCCTGCAAAAGATATTTCAGTTGGGATGCTACTCAAGAAAGATGAGTTAGGAGCTAACACTGATCAACCGATAGGTCAGTTTGATGGCGTAATTGGTGCATCGTATTTAGTTCACTTTCATCATAAGGTGAAAATGAGTTTGGGGCTTCAAGTAGGAGGGGGACAATTTGATTTAAATTATAATCATTTTGTATTCGGAGACCAGCTCTCAACCTTTGGGCATACAGGAAATAATTCGAAAGAAGAGTTTATCGGTCAGAAAGCTACCTTTCTAGATGTACACACAGGATTTGTATTGTATAGTCCTCACTTTTGGACAGGAATGGCTTTCCATCATGTAAACAAACCCGAAGTGAATGTGCTAGGAAGTGACTTTGAAGTACCTATGAAGTTTTCGTTGGAATTTGGCTATGTAATTCCATTAGAACATTCTAAGCATTATTTCGCTGGGAAGTATAAAAGAAGACGAGTAACTCTTACCATGCACTATAAACATCAAGGTGGAAATGAGCAGCTGAGCATAGGGGTTTACACACATTACGACCACCTGATGGCTGGAGTTTGGTACAGAGGATTACCTATAAAAATGATCAATAATAATATCGCCAATAATGATGCAGTAGCCTTTATGGGTGGAGTGCATTTTGGCTTTACAAAATTTACATACAGCTATGACTTGACTGTTTCAGAATTACCAACAGACCGTGCGGGATCGCATGAAATCTCACTATCATTTACACTAGACTTCAACAAAGATTACAAGAAAAAGCCTCATCATAAAAAGATGTATTTGCCTTGTCCAGTTCCATCTTCTTAATCAGAGGTTCAGCTCACTAAACGCAGTAATGCTATGAAAAAAAACTTTTTATATATTTTCTTCATTCTTCTCCTTTTTGCAAACCACAATGAGTCGTTTGCCCAGAGATTAGTAGCTGATATTTCTGGGACTCAAACTACTTACAATGGATCAAACTCCATAAGTGGTTGTGAGGGAGTTGCAATACAATTCAGTATTGACCCTGAAGGAGGTACAGTAACGAATTACTCATGGAATTTGGGTAACGGGAATAGCTCAACACTTGCAAGTCCTTTCGATCAGTATAATGCTACTGGTATTTTTACTGTGACAGCAAACTTTGATTATAACGGTACACCTACAACTATTACCGCTACTAATTTCATTGAAGTTTTTGATGTTCCTAATGTATCGCTTGAAGCGGATGTGACATCGGGTTGTGTCGGTACAACAGTCCAATTGGTTGTAGATGACACTACTTATCTTTTTGATGAAGTAACTTACTTAATAGACAATCAGACTTTTCAAGGAGATACGAGTCTAGCTGGAGCACCTGTTTCTGTGACGCTGAATAATTCTGGTGTTTATGATGTAGACATGCGTGTAATTACTCAAGATGGTTGTGATTTTATTGTAAGTAGAACGGGCTATATCACTATCTTAGATGATTTTGATGTAAGTATGTCTATTTCGCAAGAGCTGTTTTGTGGGAATACTGTGACAGTAGACTTTATTGGAGAAGCTAGAAATGAAAATGGAATGCTTATCAGTAATGATAGTGTCACATATACGTGGGATTTTGGAGATGGAAATACAGCCTCTGGTGATACTGTAAGCCATACTTATAATATAGCAGATGGTTTAAGTTTTACGCCATCGGTAGTAGGTAGGATTCAAAATTGTGAAGGAAGTACTACAAACTCTTTAGCTTTAAATCATTATACGATTACGGATGGTTTTGATTTTACACTACCATCGACCAATTGTAATAGTTATGAAATTACGTTTGATCCTTTATTGGATGAAACAACTTTTGCTGGATACCAAATATTATGGGATTTTGGAGATGGGGATAGTCTAGTAGCTAATATTGGGGATAATGTTGTACATGACTTTAGCAATTCAACATTAGGTACAATCACAAGAACGGTTAGTATTTCAGTGCTTGGAGTAGATGATAATTCATGTATTTATTCTGAAAATGTAACGATACCACCCGTACCAACTGCAGAAATTGAGATTGTAACGAATGACCTAAATTTCTGTTCTAACCCTTATTTGGTAAATGTCGAGATTGTAAATACGACAAATCTTAACAACTTTTTCTGGAGAATTCAAGGAGAAACAACAGAGCAGTTTCATAATCAAGATTCTGTGCAGTTGACGTTATCGAATAGTGGAATGTCGACCATTCAAATTGTTTTTGATTCTGGAGATCCCGCAACTAATTGTGTTCTTGATGAAATAGATGTAGAAACAGCAGATTTAGATGTGAGCATTTCTGGTGATGATGAAGGATGTGAGCCTTTTGGAGGAACATTAAATGCTACTGTTGGATGGAATGGGGGAGCGCTTCCCACAGGAATTTCAATTGCTTCTTATGAATGGCAAATCGTGGATTTAAATACTTCAACTGTTATTTATTCTGACACCACAACAGTTGACAATCTTAATTTTGCTGGATTAGCATGGGGTGAGTATGAGGCCTTCGTTACTGTGATTTCAGATTCAGTAGGAATGAATGCACCTTGTCAAGTTACTTCATCAGCCTTTCCAATCAATGTAGGTGTGGAGCCAACCTTAAGTTTTACAGCTTACCCTGAGCCGAATATTTGTAATAACAGTATGGTCACATTTACAAATACTTCAACTGTTCCAGCTGGATACACCATGCCTGTAACGTATGAGTGGAGTGTTTTAAATGACGGTAATTATGTAGCTTCTACAGACCCAAATGGAAATTTCACAACGATATACAATGGACTCGCTGATGGAACAACTATAGATGTTGCCTTGAGGTCTTATACCAATGGTTGTTATTCTACAGCATTAGTTGAAGTGGGTATTTTAACAATTGTAGGACCAAATCCGATCATGAGTTTTACAACCGATGCATGTAATCCTACAAGCATAGAGGTAGATAATATTTCAACTGGCATGCCATCTAATGGAATGTACATGTGGGATTTTACTTTCAATGATGGCGGAAGTATTTCAACATACTCGACAACAACCTCGAACCTAACAGAAGACCCAACGGAAAATGGAGACTTTCCAATTTTTGGAAGCTTACCTCAGGGGGATATACCAGCAAGTACAGTTATTGATGTGGACTTAACTATTATAGATACAACATCAGTCCCAACAGTTACACCGCCACCATTTTGTGAGGTTACGCAAAGTTTTCAAGCGACTATGCCACCTGCAATACCAACCTTATCAGTGAGTGTCTCGGATGATTCTGTATGTGTTGGAGAGGGGGTGATTTATACACCTTCAGTAACGAATGCAGTGTCTTACACTTGGTCAATTCAAGGAGACCAAGCAACTCCAGTAACGATTACAGACTTTTTCTCCACCCCAACAATCAACTTTACTGTTCCTGGGAATTATACAGGAACACTTGATATGATTTTGGCAAATGGCTGTTCTTACACAATAACACTTCCTTCAGTAAGAGTAGATGGTGTTAGTTTTGATTTGGATGTACCTACAGCAGCATGTGTGGGAGCAGATGTTGATTTTGATTTAACAAACTTTGTAACCTCTTCATCAAGTATAAATTGGTATTGGATTGTAGATACAGATACTGTACAAACTGGTACGGGCACTCCGATTTCCTCAGTGGATAATTATGTATTTAACAGTTCAAAGATGCCACAATCCGACACTTATGATGTAACACTAGCCGTTGATAATGGCATTTGTACATACTCAAGGACTGAACAAATTATAATTACAAAACCAAATGTAGAGTTTACAGGGAATGATGCAGATTATGTGACCTTTGAATATGGCTGTGATGATATTACTACAGAAATCGATATTTCACTATCAATGGATGATTTATACAATCCATTTACAGCAACCTTCGATTGGTATATGTACGATACGGGTACAGGCACATCAACTCCAGTAGCTGCAGCTGTTGGAAATAATTTTGCACCTTTTGAATTTGTCTTAAGTGATGGAATGTATGATTTTATCTTGGTAGTCACTGATGAAAATGGTTGCTCTGACCAAGATACTGTTTCATTTACTGTTCCTGCCATTCAAGTCACAGAACCAGATTTTACTGTTGATAATAATGTTTTGATGTGTCCTGATTTTGTGAACTTCACAGATTTAGCGAACGACTTAACAGGAAATACCTTAAGAAGAGAAGTACCTGATGGATTTGGCGGTCTTAAATCTATAGATCCATATTTATGGGAATGGGACTTTGGAGATGGTATTTTTGTGAATTCTGGAAATGGATCAGTTGCACATTATTATGCTAGACCAGGAACATACCAAGCTAGATTAAGGGTGCGAGATCAATTAGATGATGGAACAATTTGTATCTCAGATTGGTCTAATTTTCTTACAATTACTGTAGGAGGAACACAAGGGAGTTTTGAGTTTGATAGATATATTGGGTATGAATTTTATGATGTAAACACCTTGGATTCTTTAGCTGTAAACTTAACAGCTTTCCCAATCGATGATCCTAATACTGATATCACACAAACGCAATATGTTTGGGCATCAGGAGATGGACAGTTAGGAACAGATTCAGTTCAGACATTTAAATACATCGTACCAGCAGGAAATAACCAAGTAGTATATACGCCGTCGCTAACTTTCAGAGATGAAAATGGTTGTGATTATCCTGCTGATTATTCGGGCAGTCTAACAGTTTTGGATTGTCCAGAGTTTACCGTTTCTGATGTAACCCGATGTACATCAGAAGGGCAATTCAGTCTAGATATCACAGATACAAATTTTTCTACTGTAAATATTGATAGTGCAGATTATACTTATAACTCCACACTTCACTACCAATGGTCAGTGAATGGAACGGCTGTTTCAAGTGCTGATGGTGGGGATTTACCTACTGTTACAATTAATTTTGGTGATGCTGCAACCGCAGCAACAAACCCTTGGATTGTAGATCCTGATGATACACCAAAAGTCTACTCTGTTCGAGTGTGGATAGAAGCGGACTATACAGATAAAAATGATGCAACTAACAATATTACAGGTGAGGTAGTTTGTGAGCAAGTACAAAGCTTTAATGTTGACTATGATCCTAACCCTGTAGCTTTCTTCCAAGTTACAAATGCTATCACAAACCGTTGTGAAGGAACGGTTTTAAACTTAGATGCTTCGGGGACCAACTTTGCGCCTTTTACAGGAACTTCAATAGCTACTTATGAGTGGGATTTAGATAATGATGGTGCTTACGATGATGCAACAGGAGTCTCTGTAAATAATAACTTTGGAGCAGCTGGTTTTTATATGGTAGGACTTCGAGTGACCTCAGATGAAGGATGTCAGCATATTTTCCAAGATCAATTGGTAGTGACTCCTATACCTGTGGCTGATTTTACATATCAGAATGTGTGTGGCAGTTATGGCATTCAGTTTACAGATCTTTCATCGGTAACGGATATAGATAGCGATGAAATTGATACATGGGAATGGGATTTTGATAATGATGGTACTTATGATACGACCTACACCACTTTCGCCTCAACAATTACTTATGATTACCAAGCAGCAGGGAAGTCATTAGATCAGCAATACAATGTTAGTCTTCGGGTTACTACAAATAAGAATTGTACGCATACTTATTCGTTGACAAACATCCCTGTTTACTTTTTTAATCTTCCTGTAATGGATTTTGTAGCTGAGAGACAAGCTGACAATTTACCATTAGAAGCCTGTGTGGGTGAAGACTTTTTAATCACGAATAACACCACAATTGATAATTCTAACCTTTCAAGTTTTATTCCGCCATTAACTGCGAGTACGAATGAAATTGTGAGATTTGAATGGGATTTTGGAGATGGAAATACTTCTGTTGTAACCAATAGAAATCCATTCACACATCAATACACAGCAGCAGGTACTTATACGATATCTTTAACTGCCGTAACGGAAAGAAATTGTGCGACTATTTTACAAAAAGATGTTGAAGTACATGAATTTCCAAACTTAGCTATCGAATCGAATTTTACTGAAGGAAGTGATTTTAGAAAAATTATTTGTGAAGGGAGTGGGACAATCTCACCAAGAGCAGGAAGTGCTTTGAATGCAAATTTTGATTATTTGTGGACAATTCAACAAGTTAATGGAGGAGCAGCAAATGTCAGTGTAGGAAATACTTTCAACACACACTCTTTTGATGTAAATGCGGTTAGCTACGATTCGGGTTCAAGATTTCTTGAAGTAGGTTTTGATTTGGTGGTAATTGATACCTCTGAAAATTCTAATTGTACAATAACCTTAAGTGATTCAGTATATATTTATAGAGATCCAGATATTTTATTTGCGGACTCAATTGGGGTTTCTGACTGTGATACATCTTATACCATCATGCCGCTTGGTACAGAAGTCGTTAATGGCTATACCTATCAATGGAGTAATGTACCTGGTAGTATGTCAGGAGGAGTAGTTACATCTGGATCTTCCAATAATCAGGATTATTATACTGAGGTAACGAGTTTTGACCCAGATAGTGCACATGCTCAAATGCGATATGCTCTTAGGGTAAGAAATGATGGAAGTTTTAAAGGAATAAATACGGGTTGTGATGATAGAGATTCAGTAACAGTACACTTTTTCCGTACACCAGAAATTACAAATCAAGACTCATTGTTCTGTGCTCTTGTGAATGACACCTTACAGTTTACACCATTTGATACAGAAAATATTGTTGATTTCACAAATGTATGGTCAGAAACAACTGCGCCAACTGGAGGTGCAGTGGATTATTTAGATTTGAATGTTCAGAACCTAGAGATTGAACCTACCGCATTTGATAACAGTAGTACAAAAATTACAGGTAGCCTAACACTTCTTTCAACAAATAGTCTTTCTCCAACTTGTACTGATTCTGAAACTTATGATTATACAATTTACAGAAAACCAGATATCAATCTCACCGAAATGAAAGCTGGTGGAAGTTGTAGTTTGGAAGCTGAATTAAAACCTTTTGGAAATGAAGCAATAGACTATGACTATACTTGGTCTTTGGTCTCAGCTGTAGGAGGTACGGTCAGTGTTCAGAATAATTTGACAGACCAAGACTTGACTATTCAAGTAGATAATTTTGATTCTTTATCTTCAATTGTTCAAGTAAGATGCAAGCTAGTTGCAGTACACAAAGAAAGTATGACTTGTGCAGACTCTTCTGAAATAACAGTAGAGTTTTATAGAACACCTATTACAGATCTTAATCATATCAGTAGATCACCACTTTGCGAAGATGGTTCGATAGATGTTTCACCAAGTGAAGCTACAGTAAATGGGTTTGTGTATGAATGGACAGTTACTGACATTTTTTCTTCCCCAACTGATGGGGCAGGAGAGACAATAAGTATCAGTGATACTTCTATCTATGAACCAACAATTAGTAATCCTACATTTTTAGCAAATAGCTCACTTACAACAGTACAGCTTAATTTGAAGGTCAGCAATCTTGCAAACCCAACTTGTTTTACTCAAGATACACTTTCACTCACATTCTATGTCAATCCAGACCCTGCATTAAATGTAGTAACAACCGAAGATACATTAAGAGTAGGTACAGGGCAGAAAGTGTATAGGTTGGTTAATGATCAAGCGACTGTTCAGTTTGAAGATCAATCTACTCATCAGGCTCCAGGAATAAATATTAATGCAATTAATTGGGACTTTGGTGATGGGAATAATCTGTTTGCTCAAACGCCATTAGCTACAGTCACTAGTAATTACATAAATCAATACGGAGAGACTGTAATTTCGCTTACTGCAATTGACGATAGAGCTTGTCAAGATTCTGTACAAACAAGAATTTATCTTGCTCCTGAGCCAATTATTGACCCTGTTCAAATTACAAATGTTTGTATCGGAGATTCTACTCAGTTTAGTGTATTGGTTGATTATGCGATTGATTCATTAGAAAATAGAACAGATAACCAATTTGATTGGGATTTTGGTGACGGTACTGGCTGGCAAATGAATTTAGGAGAAAGTCCAACTCATTATTATGCAACACCTGATAATTTAAACGATACAACTTTTACGGCAACTCTTAGAGTAACAAGTAGATATGGTACAACATCTACCAGAACCTTTGATGTTGATCTTTTGAGAACGCCTTATTTTGATGATTATGAAATAGTCTACAATGGAGATTCGTGTTCCAATGATTTTACTGCTTTCCCATTGGGACAGTCGGATATAAATACTGGAGTTTTTAACTATTCTTGGGTTGCAACAAATGTGACCGGAACAGATGGAAATACTCCTTTAGATGCTTTAGTAGCAGACCCTACAAATGAAGATCAGAATGCCAACGTAGGTTTTGCTCTCCCTAGCAACATTTTCGGGCAAAATGAAACTAGGGTGGTTTTGACTTATGAGTTGACGATGGCCAATGTTCAAGACTCGTTGAATTGTATAGCAGTTCTAGATACCTCTATGACTTTTTATAGAACTCCAGTATACCTAAATGATTCAATTACTAGAGCTAACTTCTGTGATCTTGAAGTAGATATTAAACCTTTAGGAGATTCCATCACAATTGCTCATGGAGCAGGGTTTAATTACCAATGGTCTATTGTTGATGGAAGTTTAACTGGAGCGAGTATTTCTGAAGCAGACTTTTTAATTCAATCTGGTTTAGCGACTCAGCTAAATAATCAAAATGTCAATTTATCAATCAGTAATACCATTTTTGCGAATGGAGAATCTGAGATATTCCTTCAAGTTCGTTCTGAGATAGAAAATACATTTAGGACTTCTTGTCAAGATTCAAAAATCTATGATGTGTATTTCTATCGTACGCCTGAGATTGATTTTACAGATGATCTAACAGCTTGTGGTGATGAAATAAATATTGCACCACTTGGAGCTGAACTTGTAAATGGCTTTAGTTATTTATGGCAAATTACAAGTTTCGATGGTTTTGATGGTACGCCATCTATCACGGCAGGGAATGATACACTTCAAAATCTGAACTTTAGTATTTCGAATTCAGATTTCATTTCTGATACTTCAGTCATTGATTTAGATTTTAGATTAAGTGTTGCTCATCCTGTAGATGTAAGTGATTCAAGTTGTTTGGTTACCAAAGATACCTTAGTAAAGTTTTATCGTACACCAATTGTTGACCTTACTTATCAGAAAGTAGCCAACGATACCTGTGCTCAGATAGCAACCCTTTTCCCTTTGGAAGACACAGTAAAAGGCTTTATTTATGAATGGTCATTAGTATCAGAAAATAGAGGTCATATCACGCTTCCTTCAGACTTGAGTGCTAGAGAACTATTGATTGAAGTAGATTCTTTTGCAATGGGAGAAGTAGATATTGAAGCAACCTTCAAATTAAAAGTTTGGAATTCGGAGTCTGTAAGCTGTGTAGATAGTTCGACTGTAGATATTCGTTTTTATAGAACACCAGAGACTATGGTGATGACCACAGGTAGTACTTGTGATCAAGATGTGATGTTTACATCTGCGAATGAAACTTTAATGAATGCTGATTATGTATGGAATCAGTTAGCTTTATCGGGTGGTACGGTTAATATCATGGGAGATTCTACTAGGGAGCTTCAAGTAATGGTAGATGATTATTCTGATGGAAGTACACAGATTGATGTTACATATGAAGTTGCAATTATCAATACGCTAGTAGCCAATGATTGTGATGACTATGATACATTAAGCTATACTTTTTACCGACCGCCTTTAATTGACCTAACTATTGAAAGAGATTCTTGTGATGGGCAGATAGTTTTTAAATCATTTGGTGACGAAACGATTGCAGGTTTTGATTATCAGTGGAGTATTGACAGTTTGAGAGGCGGTAGTGTTCAGAATTCAGATTTGTCTCTTCAAAATTTAAGTGTTTCGCCAAATTTATATGATAGTCTTTCGCATTCAATAGAAGTTTTCTTAAGTCTTGAAGTTGAAAATATAGCATCTGGTTGTACAAATATTCAAGATACATCTGTCGTGCTAAAACGAATCCCGAATGCTTTTACTAGCGCTGATAATCAGAATACTTGTGCTAGTGATACACTTTCATTCTCTGCTGATGAAAGTGATAATAGTGGATTTGTGTATGATTGGTCAAGAATCCAATTGGAAGACAATCTTAATCAACCTAAAACGACTATTTACGAGAGTAATCGGAATTCATATGAGTTGGATTTATCTTATGACAATAATCTTTTTAGTGGAGAAGAATTATTCGTTGAAGGACTTTATGAGATTAACATTCAAAATAGCTTATCAGATAGTTGTGTATCTGTCGATACTGTAAATGCTAGATTTTATAGAATACCAGAAACAGGTTTGTCATTTGCATGGGATAATTCAGATTCATGTGCACAGGAGTTGACGATTACTCCGATGGAAAATAAGGTTAGTGGATTTATTTACTCATGGAGTATTGTAGAAGTAGATAGTGGAAGTGTAGATACACTTTGGATAAATGATGATTATGAATTAGAAGTCTCTGTAGACTCTTACAATACTGGAGAATCTATTATAGAAGCTTCAATAGAGGTTGAAATCACCAATAGCCTGAGTGGGAGTTGTACTGTAAAAGATACGATTGATATTGTATTCTATAGACCTCCTTTTATAGTTGCAACAGTAGATTCTCTTGCCTGTACATCTGAGTTTACTTTACATTCAACACCTGAAGAAGTTTCAGGTTTTAATTATACTTGGTCTCAAACATCTGTCAATGGTGGTTCTGTTTCGATGGGAGTAACCGACAAAGATAGTCTAGTTGTGAATGTGACTTCTTTTGATTCAGCGAGTACATTTGTAGATGTAGTTTATCAATTGGATGTGATGCATGATTCTGTAAATGCATGTCCAATTACAGAGAATTATGCCGTTAGATTTTATAGAACACCTCAACTTTTCTACAACATTGCTCAAGACAGTTGTTCAGATACAGCAGCTTTAAATCCAATATCCAATGAAGTTATTTCGGGTTATAATTTTACTTGGTCAAAAACAAATACTATTGGAGGACAAGTTTCAACTGCTGATTCAACAAGTCAAATTTTGAATCTCAATCTCTCTAATTTTGATTCACTTTCGCATAAAGTAACTGTAGACTATCATTTAGATATAGAAAATCCTGATCAAAATAGTTGTTCAATTGCTCATGATACTACAGTTGTATTCTATAGAACACCAAGTGTAGTTTTTGCTACAGATAGTTTATTTAGTTGTGCAGATAGTTCGTTAGTAGCGAGTGTTCAAGAAGACTCAATAGGAGGATTTGATTACACTTGGAGGCAAATATCAATTCAATCGGATCAGTCTGTTGTTTCTCAGCAAATCAATCAGAATTCATTATCTGATTATGAGCTTCAAACTACTTTTGCAAATGTAGATTTCCCTTCTGACGCGGCTCGTATGATTTTCGGTTATGAGTTGAGTGTAGAAAACGCTGAATCTACTAGTTGTGCAAACTTAGATACTATCAATTTTGTTTATTACCGAATCCCAGACTTTGATCTTACGGTAACAAGAGCAGGAAATGATAGCTGTGCGTCTATGGCGACATTCCAAGCCGATGAAGCTCAAGTAAACGGTTTCAATTATCAGTGGACAGTACTAGATACCACAGGTGGAGCTGTAAGCGTGGTCAATAACCTTACAGATTATAATCTAGATGTTGCTTTGGATTCATTTGCTATAGGTAGTTCTGAGGTGGAAGTAGAAGTAGAACTAATAGTGGGTAATTCATTTACCACAAATTGTACTCAAAGAGATACCCTATCGGTTATTTTCTATCGAACACCTGATTTGGTTTTAAATTTAGATCAGTCAGCTTGTTCTGAACACTTTGTATTGAATATCACTGAAGAGTCAGTTGGTGGATTTAATTATGAGTGGGATGTGATAAATGTCTTAGGTGGAAGTGTAAGTTATACTAACTATCTTGATGATAGTTTAGCTGTTTCAGTGGATTCATTTGCAAATGGTAGCTCGTTTATCGACGTGTCAGTTGAATTGGATGTAGAAAATGCGAACTCAACGTCATGTCAAGATACCACATCAACGATGGTGAGAATTCACCGTACACCAGTTGCAAATATTCAATTAGATTTATTGGATTGTGCCCAATCATCTCAAGTAGATGCGATAGGCGGAGAAACAGTTAGTGGATATACTTATTTATGGACGTTAATTGATGATGAAGGAGGTAGTGTTCAAATCACAAATCCAACAGGTGAAGTAACTGATATTAGGGTGCAATCCTTTGATTCATTGTCCTTTGATATTGATGTTTCTGTAGCCTTATCAATTACCAATACAGATAATCCAAGTTGTATCGATCTTGATACATTGACTTTCAAATTCTATAGAACACCAGATGCTTCTATCAGTGCAGATAGTTTGTTTGCTTGTTCAGATGGACAAATTCAAGTTTCGCCAACAGAACTAGCAAATGATAGTCTGATTTATATTTGGTCAGTAGGCACAGTAGTAAGTGATCAAGGAGATAATTTGGCTATTCAACATAATGGATTGAACAGCTATCAATTCTCATCAAGTTTTGTAAATGCGACATTCTCTGGTCAAGCAACCGTAGCATATGCAAAAGTTGGATTAGATGTTCAGAATACCTCTTTAACAAGCTGTTTGGATACAGATTCTGCAGTCTTGACTTACTACAGAATCCCAAAAGTTGAAGCCAAAGCAACACCAATGGTCTCTTGTACTGAAGGCGTTGAATTTACTTTGGATGAGGATTCAATAGGTAACTTTAATTACTATTGGAAACAAGAAAGTGTAACAGGTGGTACAGTGACCGCATTAGGCGATAGTTCTGATTGGAATTTTGAAGTATTAGCTTCAAGCTTTGATAGCGGAAGTCATCAGATAGAGCTTACTTACAGTGTCTTAGTTGTAAATAATAATTCAACCACATGCTCAGAAACAGATACAATCACCTATATCATAGAACGAGCTCCGCACATAGATTTATTTGTGTCAGCACATAACTGTGAGGATGATATATCCTTAAATGCAATCAACGCTGAAGGAATTACTGGCTTTGAATATACTTGGACAAAACTGACAGAAACAGGAGGAGCGGTAACTAATACAGATACAACTTCAGCAAACCTCAATGTGATGCTAGATCGTTTTGATAATACAGCTCATAAGCTAGAGGCAGATTATGAAGTAAGGGTGTCAAATCCAGATTTAGCACTTTGTGATGAGGTATCGGATACTACAGTTGTATTCTATAGAATCCCAGAAGCTGAGATAGCTAATTCTACTTATTCGAATTGTGCAGATAACGTAATTAGTTTAAGTGCCGTAGAAGATTCTGTAGGTGGATTTAATTATCGTTGGGAGGAAATCGCAATGAACACAGATGCAGGTAGTTTGACTGCTTTAAGTTCAGTAAGTGATACCTCTAACTACGAGCTTTCTTTAAATATGACTAATGTAGATTTTCCAGTTACGACTTCTACAGTGAGTGTGACTTATGTACTTCATATTGAAAATTCTGAGTCAGGAAGTTGCACTGATTCAGATACTGTCTCAGTGAACTTTTACCGTACCCCTAATGCCGATTTAGCATTTACAAGAACTGCAAATGATAGTTGTAGTAATAGTTTATTACTAGCTCCAACTGAAGCACAGGTGACAGGTTTCAACTATAAATGGAGAACCCTTTCAGTAAATGGTGGTACAATTAGTTTAGATACTCTTTTGAGTGGTTACGAATTAGAAGTTACGTCTTCGTCTTTTGATAATGGAAGTGCTCAAATCACTGCACAATTTGAAATATTAGTTCAAAATAGTGCTGATACTTTATGTGCTGATCGTGATACGATTTCTGTGAATTTATATAGAACTCCAGAGGTAGTTTATTCTAAAATTGGAGATGATTGTGATGATGAAATAGACCTATTTGCTAACTCTGAAAGCATATCCGATTTCAATTATACTTGGACATTGCAAACGTCTACAGGAGGAACATATCAAACCTCTGCTTTGACGAGCGATAGTTTGAATATTGAAACGCTCACATTTGATAATGGTAGTTCGCAAATCGATTTGACATATAATTTAAGAGTAGAAAATGCGCTATCTACCAATTGTTGGGTAGATACCTTGGTTAGCGAGTCGATTTTTAGAATCCCAGAAATTGATTTTGCTTTGAATCTAGATTCTTGTGATCTGTTAGCAGAAATTGATGCAATTCAATCTGAAAATATTTCGGGATATACTTATCAGTGGAGAGTCTTGAATAGCGTAGGTGGTTCTGTAGCTATAAATGATAGTACTTTAGAAGATATTGATCTAAGTGTTACAAATTTTGATTCTCTTTCTCATAAAATCATTACAAACCTAGAAGTACAGGTTCGTAATGCTAATCAAATGACCTGTGCTGATTTGGATACGATTGAGGTTATATTCCATCGTTCACCTTCGGCTCAGATTCTTGCTGTACAAAGAGATACTTGTGCAGGTAATGAATTAGCGTTAAGACCTATCGAAAGTGAAAATTCAGGATTTATTTATCAATGGTCAAGATCGGATGTTAGGGTTGATACAGGGACAGCTCCGGCAGTATCAATGCAAGCTGCCACAAATGCATATAACCAGAGTTTTATTATTCAGAATAGTGACTTTACAGGGCAAACGACAACAGCTGCCTTTGCTGCATTCCTAAATGTGGAAAACACAGAAAGTAGTAATTGTAGTAGTACTGATTCTGTAATCCTAACTTTCTATAGAATTCCTGAAGTTGATTTGGTCTCAAGTTATGTAGGTAATGATAGCTGTTCCGATCAGATTAATATTCGTCCACAAGAAATTGAGATTTCTAATTTTGAATATTCATGGAGTAAAATAGAAGAAGAAGGTGGAAGTGTAAGTGAGTTTACTAATCTTGATGTATATCAATTAGGTGTAGATGTAAATACGTTCAATGTAGGGAGTTCTGTAGTGCGTGCCAGATATGAATTAATGGTGCGAAATGAATCAGATTTGACCTGTAGTGCTAGAGATACGATAGATGTTTTCTTCTACAGAACACCAGATATTTTAGCGCAATCTGATCTTCAAACCTGTGAACAAGCTGTTGTTCTAACCTCAAATACTGAAAACGTAGTTGGTTTTGAATACCAGTGGAACTTGGAAAGTATAAGTGGTGGTAGTCTACAATTAGGGAATACAAGCTATGATAGTTTGGAAGTAAGCAGTCCATCATTTGATAATGGTAACCACTTTATAGATGCTCGTTTTAAAGTGGTATCTGAAAATGAAGTAACAGCATGTCAAGATAGTAGTGAAGTTGATATTAGAATTCATAGAGTCCCTTCTATCAATTTCGATATCACAAAAGCCGATTGTGATGAAAATGCTGTAATCACATCGTTCGGATCGGAATTGATTGCTGGATTCGATTACGAATGGGATATTTTAGATGATGATGGTGGACAAGTTTCAATCGATAATTCGGCAGCTCAAGATGTTAGATTTATAGTAAACTACTATGATTCATTGAATGCTAAAATTGACCTAGATTTTAGGTTGACAGTAGAAAATAATGATTCTCCAGATTGTGAAGATATTCAAGATTCAACGCTTACATTCTATCGTACACCGAAGGCAACATTGGCTTTTGATAGTTTGACCAGTTGTATGAATATGCTTTCAATCAGTGCTGTGGAGGATTCTATTCCTGATTTCAACTACGCTTGGTCTATTCAGTCTCTTAATTCGGATGGAGAGAATTCAAGTATTTCTATTGAAAATTCAGACTTGAATCAGTATAACTTAGATATTCTAGTGGATAGTGCTGGTTTCCCTGCGAGTGCCTCTTGGGTTTCAATGGATGTGATGTTGAATGTTGAGAATAGTTTTAGTTCAACTTGTAGTGATTTGGACTCTGCTCAATTGATTTTCTACAGACAACCAAAAGTTGAGTTAGCATCAGCATATATTGGAGGGGATTCATGTTCTTCACATATTTCAATTTTCCCTCAAGAAGACAGTGTTGGAGGGTTTACTTACACTTGGAGGAATATTTCTACTACTGGAGGAAATATCGTGACGGATCATTTAAATACAGCACATACACTCGAAGTTGAAGCGATATCGTTCAATGGTAATGAAACTGAAATTCATGCACAGTTTGAGTTAGTTGTACAGAATAGTTCTTCAACTACTTGTAGTGCTTCAGATGTGATCGATATTTATTTCTACAAAACACCGACCTTATCTTTTAGCCAAAACAATCAGTATTGTTCCTCTGATAACATTTTGGTGTCGCCAGTAGAAGATGAAAACGAAAACTATAATTACACTTGGGACGTTGTGAGTCTTACCGATCAAAATGGAAATACATATAGCTTTGACCAAGTTTCTGACCTCAATGATTATCAACTTGGCTTGGTCTTCAATAGCTTCCCTCAAGAAGTAAGTGAACTAGATGCTGTTTTAGTTCTAAGTGTTGAAAATAGTTTGAATACTCAGTGTCAAGTTTTTGATACGCTTCAATTCTCAATTTTAAGATCTCCAGAAGTGAACTTGATGGTAGAATACACGCCTTCATGTTTGGATGAAACAATGAGAATTACTCCTGATATCGACTTTGTAGAGGATTATAATTATACGTGGGAGTTAGATACAGCTTATGATGATCTAGGTAATAGTATTATTCCTGTTACATCCGATTTACAAGGAAAGTATTTAGAAGTATCAAGACCTTCTACAATTGATATGTCAGCTGTAAGTTTTACAGCAGTGTATAGAGTCTCAATCGAGAATACATCTACAAATACGTGTATAAGCTCAGATACAATCAGTTTGAGATTTGATAGGGCTGCCGATATAAGTTTAGCAGTAGCTGATACTTTATCATGTTCTGATGAAGTTTTAAGCCTTAGAGTAAATGAAAGTAGAGTAGATCGCTATAGTTTTGACTGGTATGTAGAACAGGTTTTATCAAATACTTCAGAGGTAGGAACAGTTGATCACACTTTAGATTCTCAAGATAGAACGATTCAGTTAGATAAGCCTAGTTTCCCATACGGTTCAAGTTATTTGAACATCGATTTGAGAGCCGAATCACATAACCTCGAAAATGACAGTTGTTCAATAGGGGCTTATTATTCAGCGATCATGATCAGAAAACCAAGCTTTGAAAACTTGAGTGAGACAATTGCTGATTGTGGACTTCAAACATTGATCAAACCATTTGGAGATGAAAGCATTGCGGGGTATGAGAATTCATGGTCAATTCAAAGTAGTTCTGGCTTAAGTATTAATCCTACATTGGATTCTACTCAAGTAAATATGATGGATCTTAGCTTTGGCATTACAGAAGCTGATTTTTCTACGGGAAGTCACAAAGCTGAAATTACATTTGCGCTGACTACAGCAAACAATAGTATTGATAGTCTTTCATGTGTTGATTCAGTACAATATACTTCCGTATTTTATAGAACACCATCAATTGCTTTTGAACCTGAATATCTGAGTAGCGATAGTTGTTCGAATCAAATCAGTATTAATTCTAGCTCAGAAGATATTTCAGGTTTTAATTATACTTGGGTGAAAGTGGAGGAAGAAGGTGGAAGTGTAAGTGTCTCAAATGATATGACTAAAGAAGTAGAGATTACTGTTGATAATTTTGAGGCAAGCTCTTCAGTGATAGAAGTACTTATGAGGTTGGATGTTGAAAACTCAGAATCGACATCGTGTACTACTTCAGATACAATTAGAGTTCGATTGTTCAGAGACCCAAGCGCTCAAATTGTGATTGCAAGTGCAGCTGATTGTAATGATCAAATTACTTTTACTCCACAAAGTGATATGATTGAAGGAATTGCGTATAACTGGACTGAAAATGAAATAGTAGGAGGACAAATTAATACGACAGGGCAAGGAACGTCATTTGAAGCAGATATAATTTCATTTGATAGTGCTTCTCATAAAATAGATTTTGAGGTGACACTCACAACTCAAAATACGAACTCCAATTCATGTAGTAATACTGAGACAGTATCCTATACATTCTACAGAACTCCAGAGATTAATTTTGCTGTAGTAGAAGGAGATTGTGAGGAAACAAAAATCATTAATCCTTTTGGTTCAGAAGTAATGATGGGTTACGATTACTCTTGGAGTATTAGCTCGCAAAGTGGAGGTACAATTCAGTTATCTAGTACAAGTTCAGAAAGTATCTCGGTGAATGTTAATCAGTTCAATTCGAATAGTCATGTAATTGATGCGATCATCAGACTTGAAGTTCAGAACAGTGAATCAACTACATGTTCTGACATAGAAGAGATTTCTATCCAATTTAACAGAACACCTTCTGTTACCTTAAATTCTGATGAGAGAATTGTTTGTGAGGATGATCAAATAACTCTCGGTCTTGATGAAGATGTATTAAATGGTTTCGATTATCAATGGGTACAAGTCAACTTGAGTACAGACACAGCAGGTGTAACTAGCTTAAATAATACGGATTTGAGTTTACCTAGTATTGACCTATCTAATCCGGTTTTCCCGATGGGAGCAGCCATTGTAACAAGTACTTATGAATTACAGGTATTGAATGAAAATTCTACTTCTTGTTTGGCATCTGATACAATCACAGTTTCTTTCGCAAGGACTCCAACAGTGGAATTGATAGAAGTTGAAAATAACTTCTGCTCGGTAGCAGCAGTACCAATTTTCCCAATAGAGGACGAAGATGTACGAGGCTACACTTATCAATGGCGTAAAGTTGTTGCTAGAACTGATCAAGGAGATGATGTAACTCTTCTTGAAGAAGGCCTAAATGAGAAACAATTATTCGTAAGCTTTGATGATGAACTTTCTAGTAATATTAGTGAGATTACTGCTACTTATGAATTATTAGTTTTCAATTCATATTTACCTTCTTGTCAAGCATCAGAGCAAATTACCTTCACCATTCAAAGAGCAGGAGCTGTATCGATTATTGAAGATGAAGATTCAATTTGTGGGCAAACAAGTTACTCATTTACACCTGGTGAAAACATGCCAGAAAACTATAGTTTTGAGTGGACTAAAGTTGAAGAATCGACAGATTTGAATACTGAAACAAATTGGGTTTCTAAAACTAGTTTAGCAAATAATGCAATCCAAATAGATATCGATAGTTTCCCAACAGGAACAGCGCAAATTACAGCATCTTATAGCTTAATGGTATCTAGAAATGGAAATGCGATGTGTGTAACTGATTCAGTATATACACGAACGTTCATCAGAGAGCCTAATGCCTTCATAAATAATGAATATCAAATATGTTATAGTGATTCAATAACCTTGGTTCCTTTAGGAATGGAGGAGGTTTCTAATTTCTCTTATCGTTGGACGCAAATACAAGGATTTGAAGATAATGATGGTTTAGAGCATATCATTTCATATTCAGACACGCTATCTGAAACTTCAAATATTTTACTGACCAGTCCTGAGTTTCCAGATAATGTATATACGCTAACCACAAGGTATCAACTTGAGATATGGAATAACTTTAGTCCTAACTGTAAGCAAACATTAGAAACTGATGTAGTCTTCTATAGACTTCCTGAATTTGTAGTGGCTGATACAACTTCTATCTGTGAAGGCGAAGGAATCACCCTTTCGATGATTGACAATACGCTTTCGGGCTTTATTGCTAATTGGGATATTGTAGATGTGAAAGGTGGAAGTATAAATTCTATATCTAATCTTTCTCGTAACCAAATTTCAGTATCTGAAAATGCATTTAGTTCAGAAAGTGATAGTATTAAAATCTCATTAATAGCGAGTATTTCCCACCAAGAAAATACTAGTTGTATTGAACAAAAAGAGGTGGAAGTCTATATCATAAAAACTCCAGAAGTAGTCCTAAGTATAACAGACAACTGTGAAGATACAGCAGTTTTATTTGATGCAAGTGAAAGTCTGCTTTATGATAAACCACATCGTTTCTATTGGAGTATTGATCTAGGTAATGTATGGAATGAAACAACTGAACCATATTTTGAATCAACATTCAATCAAGCAGGAGATCAAGAAGTGTGGTTAAGAATAGAAAATGAGACAGGTTGTAGTTCTGATATTTTCAAACAGCAATTCTATGTTAATCCAACGCCAGAACCTTTATTTAGTATCGAGAACACTTGTTTAGGAGTTGAAAGCAGATTAGTTAATTCTTCTACAATAAGTAATAATACACCATTGACCTATTCTTGGGAAGTCAGAAAAGATAGTATGTTGGTTTACACAACTGATGAATCTGAACCAGTTTTAAATCTAGAAGAGGCAGGGAATTATGAAGTAGTTCTTTATGCCATTTCCGAATTAGGATGTCGAGATTCATTAACTAAGAATTATGAAGTATATCCACTTCCAGTAGTTCAAATTTCCGAAGACAAGTATATCTGTGAAGGCGATGCAATCAATCTAAATGTGAGTGGAGGGGAGGTATATCATTGGAGTACTGAAGAAGAAGGAGAGGAGATCGTAGTTTCACCAACAGAAGATACCTATTACTATGTTGAGGTAACGGATGAAAATGGCTGTATTTCTACTGACTCTGTCAAAGTTTCAGTAATTCCTAGAGTACCATTAGAATCAAAAATCAGGTCATGTGTGGGTGAGGTTGTCACCTTAGATGCTCGAATTATGAACTATGATGGATTAGTTCAAACCTATGAATGGTCTACAGGAGCAACTACACCATATATAGATGTTACAGAGTCAGGAATCTACACGGTACAAAGTATGGTAGAACATGCTAGTGGAGTATCTTGTATGAATACTTTAGATATCAATGTGAAGTTTAATCAAGCTCCACCAAAAACACTTGAGGCAGATACAGTCTACTGTTTTGAATTTGGAGATGTCATGACTTTATCTGCAGCCGAGGGCGATGACTTTACATACTATTGGCATGATACAGGCGAAACAACACGAACTGTTGAGAGAAGAGGTTCGGGTACGTATTCGGTGACGGTTGTAGACGAATCAGATACGACTTTCTGTACGATGACCGATACGATTTCTGTTCAAGAGATTTGTCCACCAAGGGTTTACTTACCAAATGCCTTCACTCCAAATAATGATGGGCTAAATGATGTATTTATTTTAAAGACAGCATACGCATTAAATATCACCTTAAAAATATTTAATAGATGGGGTGAAGAAATCTTCTTTATGAATTATGAAAACTCAGAAGAAGCCAATGAAGAAGGCAATGCTTGGGATGGAAAAAATGGAAGTAAAGAAATGCCAGCAGGTACTTACAATTACATCATAATGTATGAAAGTGAACTTGAACGGGGTAAAATGTTGACGGAATATGGTCAGATAACTTTAATACGTTAAAAGATCATACTCTATCTTAATCTAAAGTAACTTAACTATAAGTAGGATTAAGTTAGGAAAGACTTTTTCTTAAGTAATGTATTGGGAGGGAATTTGAACAAAAGATCATAATATCAAAATGTCTTTTGACTAATTTCCTCCCAAATCATTACTCTAATTATAGTTATGACCCAGAAACTAATACTTTCCTTTTTACTTAGTTTTTCTGTGCACAGTCTATTTGCACAGCATTTACAAGTATTTACTGAAGACTACAAAAAGTTTGGATACCTACATCGACAAACTGAAGAAATTGTCAAAAAGGCAAAATATGATATTGCTTTAGAATTTGAAGGAAGAGTAGCGAGAGTCGTAAAAAATGGGAAATGGGGTTTAGTAGATGAAAAAGGTAAAACGATAGTAAAACCTAAGTATGATTATATCAGTAAGTTTAATGAATTTGATGTAGCTAAAGTCTGTAAAGGCTGTGATGAATATGGATTGGGTGGACTTTGGGGACTCTTAGATAAAGAAGGAATTCTGATCACACCACCATTTTTTGAATACATTTCTGAGTATAATAACGATGGGATTGCAATTGTTTGCAAAGGAGGATTCTTAAAAGAAGAACAAAAACTAGATTACGCTCCTTTAATATCTTTTGAGGAACCTGTATTGATTTTAGCTAGAAAAGATGGGAAAGTTTTTGAAGAAGAACCTTGGAGTTGGGCTACTTCAACCAATGCAAATGAAAGTATTGAGCTTTTTAATCTTTATCCTTATGCATATCGGAAAGAGGGGCATTGGGGATTAATTGATCGTGATGGTCATTATGTGACAGGTCTTATTTATGATATGATAGGACATTTACCTTCGGCTGAATATATTTCTCCAGAAAAATCAATCATTAAAGTTTGTACAGCATGTGAAGTTCTAGTGAGAGAATCTTATGGTAAAGTGCATGATTATTTTGAAGATAGTTGGATTGGAGGGAAACAAGGGTATATAGATTTTGAAGGTAAGGAAGTTATCCCATTGGAATATGGTTATATAAAAGAAGTCGTAGCAGATAAAAAATACTTGTTGGTCTCAGATGAGAACCGAAGACATATTATAGACGAACAAAGGCATTTAAATTATTGGACAGGTAAAGGAAAGGTAGCCTTAATTGAGAAAAATACAGGCAAAAAAATCATTCCTTTTAAGTATAACATGATTGAGGTATTTATCTATAATGAATCGATGCAGTATATAGTGGGGTACGTAGATAGAGAAAAGGAAATAGAGTTTTATGGAGTACTAGATAAGTCAGGTAAAGAGATTATTCCACCTAGTGAAGAATATCAAGAAATCATTCCTGTGACAAATGATATTTTTATCACTGTAAAAAAAGATAACCTATCTGAAAAGTATGGTCTAATTAATCTTAATATAAGCGAAACACTTACGCCTCAATTTATGGATTATGAATTAGCCTTTGATGGAGAGACAATTAAAGGCATAGAATTCTATGATCGGAACAAGCAGAAGAAAGTATATAAAATTCATTCCCTTTAGAGTTTTGACAAATTAATTTCAAATCATAATTTGAATACCTAAAATTTTTCTACTATTTCAAAACAATTTTTAAGCTTTCTACTTTTATAAGCTGAAAGTTATCTTACATATTACTTAAAATTAAAACTATTCAAAATTATGTCATTGATTAACAAACCTGCACCAAAGTTTACAGCTCCTGCAGTAATTAATGGAGACGAGATCGTTGAAGATTTTTCTTTAGAGCAATACATTGGAAAGAATGAAGTGATTTTCTTCTTCTACCCAAAAGATTTCACTTTTGTATGTCCAACTGAAATCCTTGCTTTCCAAGAGAAAATCGAAGAGTTTGAGAAAAGAGGTGTAAAGGTTGTGGGTTGTTCTACTGACACTGAAGAGTCTCACTTGGCATGGTTGATGACTCCTAAAAACCAAGGTGGAATCGAAGGTGTAAAATACCCAATCGTAGCAGATACAGCTAAAACTATCTCTATGGCATATGATGTATTGGCAGGTGACTACGTTGAAGATGAGAACGGTCAAATCCAATTCGAAGGTGTTGCTCCAATTGCTTACAGAGGAACTTTCTTGATTGACAAAAAAGGTATGGTTCGTCATTTCGTAATCAATGACCTTCCATTAGGTAGAAACATTGACGAGGCTCTAAGAATGGTTGAAGCACTTCAATTCGTAGAAGAGCACGGTGATGTTTGTCCTGCAAACTGGGAAGAAGGTAAAGATGCAATGAAACCTACAAGAGAAGGTGTTGCTGATTACTTATCAAATCACTAAGCATAATCGAAAAGATTAAAAAAGGGATTGAAACAACAGTTTCAATCCCTTTTCTTTTTCAGTAAACTGAATTTTAAGCCACTGATTCTAATTCTTTTTTTACTTCACTTTTTCCGAAAACTGCTCTATCCAAAAAATATGAAGTGAATAAAAGAATTAAAGCTACAATTGCTCCGCCTTGTTCTCCATCACCAATCATGATATGAGCTGCTGCGGCAAGAGTGAAGTTAAAGAAAAAGCCTGCATAAGCCCATTCTTTAAGTGTAGTCGACAATTTTGTCCAAATAGCAACTAAGCCTAGAATCTTAGCTGCAGCTAAAGGATAAATAATGTATGTAGGGAAGCCGAAGCTTTCAAATGCTTTTGTTATTTCTGCATTGTTGAAAATATACATCCCTGCAGACATCAACATCAAAGCTGTAAGTAATCCTGTAGAAACGTAGTATCCTATTTTTTTAGCTTTCATAGTATCGATATTTAAATTACATGTAAAACAAATTTAAGTAAAATTATATTACAAGTAAAATAAAATAGCGTATTATTATTTAAGATTGAATTAATGAATTAACCAATTGCTTGTATTTAGGGAATTTATTGAGGTCATTCTCATTGTCTAGATCAGATAGGGGAGGTAGGGTTGAAAATGTTAGGTTTAGTTCTTTAAAATCATTTAATGTGTCTTTAAACACACTAGATGTACTCCATTTTTTTCCTTCAAAAATTTGAGGATGTATTTCTTTTAATGCCAATAGGTAGTAACCACCATCTTCAGCAGGACCAATAGTTACATCAGATTTTTCTAAAAAATTATAAGAATTAATTAAGATTTCACCTGTAATATCAGGACAGTCACTACCAATGATTCCTACTTTTTTATATCCGAGATTTAAACATTCTTGAAAGGCAGTCATCATTTTTACACCTAGGTCTCCAGTCTGCTGAAGTTGCTTTTTTACATTAATTTGATCCCATAAATCGTTAGAAACAATCTGGTCTTGATAGTAAATGAAAATATCTGCTTCCAAGTTTCTTACAGCTTCTAGTGTATCTTTGAGAAGTTCTTTATATACCTCAACAGCTAAGTCATAACCTATAGTTTTACCTAACCTTGTCTTGACTTTTCTTTCGATTGGTTCTTTTACGAAAATGATTAAAGCATTCTCAGATTGTTTTTTTTCGTTAGTGATCATAAAATAAAAACAAGTACTCAAAATTAATGTTGTATTATTCTACAGCTATCTCTGGAATAGGTCTGAATTTTTATATAATTTAACACAGTAGCTAAATTTTTAGAAATCAAACTAACATTGCTCATGGAAAAGATCGATGTACCTCAGTTAAATGTCCCTCGAATAGTAATTATCGGCGCTGGTTTTGCTGGTATTCAGCTTATCAAAAGATTGAAAAATAAAGACGTTCAAATCGTCCTTTTTGATCGAAATAACTATCATACCTTTCAACCTCTTTTATATCAAGTGGCTACGGCAGGTTTAGAACCTGATGCGATTTCATTTCCGGTGAGAAAAATTTTCAAAAAGTACAAAAATGTATTTTTTAGAATGGGAACTGTACAAAGAGTAGTCGCTGAAGAAAACAAAATCTTAACAGATATTGGTGAGCTAGATTATGATTACTTGGTAGTAGCTACTGGTTCTAGGACAAACTTTTTTGGATTAGATGATGTACAGGCAAATAGCATGTCAATGAAAACTGTTGCTCAATCTCTTGATCTAAGAAGTGCAATGCTTCAAAATTTTGAACAAGCACTGCTTACTAAGAATTTGGAGGAACGTGAAAAACTGATGAATTTCGTGATTGTAGGTGGGGGACCAACGGGAGTTGAGTTAGCTGGTGCTCTAGGAGAGTTGAAAAATCACATCTTACCATTAGATTACCCAGAGCTAGATGTTAGAAGAATGCAAATTCATTTAATTGAAGCAAGTTCGAGACTTTTGCCAGCGTTGAGTAAAAAATCATCCGAGAAATCTATCGGTTATCTGAAAGAATTAGGTGTAAATGTCTGGACAAATACTGCTGTTATCAATTTTGACGGTGAAGTAGTCGTTACTAAGGGAGAGAAATCAAGTCAAATTCTTTCTAAGAATGTAATATGGTCTGCAGGTGTTGAAGGGAACCCTATCAAGGGTGTAGATGATGCTATGCAACCTTCTAAGCGAATCAAAGTAAATGAATTCAATCAATTGGAAGAATTCGAAAATGTATTTGCTATAGGTGATATTGCTTTTATGCCTCAAAAAGATTTTCCAAGAGGACATCCAATGGTAGCACCTGTTGCTATACAACAAGGAAATTTATTGGCTAAAAATATTATAAAACTAGTTAATAAAGACGGTAAGCTAAAGCCTTTCAAATATCGTGATAAAGGAAGTATGGCTACTATTGGTAAAAATAGAGCTGTAGTAGAAATTGGTAAAATGAAATACCAAGGAGCTTTTGCATGGTTTGTGTGGATGTTTGTACATATCATGTCTTTGGTAGGAATGAGAAACAAGGCTGTAGTTTTGATTAACTGGACGTGGAATTATATCAATTACGATAGAGGGAATCGCTTAATCATAAGAAAACATAAACGTGTAGATTCAAGTCGGCAACAATCCGAAAAATTAAATGATCTAGATGAAATTATATAAATATAAAAGTGACTGGTATCGAATTTACCAGTCACTTTTTTTATCCTTTTGATTTAATAAAAGTAGAGTTAAGGAACCTAGAAAAGGTACAGATTTAAAGTTTTATCTACTTTTTATAAAAATACCTTACCCAAAATTTGGAAAATAGTATGCATGCATAATAAATTAGAGTTTATAAGTGTTCCTTTTACAATAAAATAAAAAGAATACGATTTAACTAATTACTTATTGAATAAACCTAGATAACAACTATAAACAACCATAGAACTATGAAAATTTTAGTATGTATAAGCCACGTACCAGATACAACAACTAAAATAAAATTTGTTGACAATAAACTAGACACTAAAGATGTACAATTCATCATTGGCCCTTATGATGATTTTGCATTGGCTAGAGCAGTAGAAATTGCTGCAGAAAAAGGTGGTACTGTAACAGCACTTAATGTTGGTACTGCAGAAACTGAACCGACAATCAGAAAAGCACTTGCTATTGGCGCTAATGATGCCATTCGTGTAGATGCAGAACCTACAGATGCAATGTTTGTAGCTAAGCAAATTGTAGCAGTAGCAAAAGAAGGTAATTACGATATGATCTTGATGGGTCGAGAATCATCAGATTTTAATGGTGGTATCGTACACGGCCTTGTTGCTGAAATGTTAGATATTCCTTCTATTGCTCCATGTATGAAGTTAGAGCTTGATGGAGACAAAGCTAAAGTAGATCGTGAAATTGAAGGTGGAAAAGAAGAATTAACAGTATCCCTACCGTTTGTAGCTGGATGTCAAGAACCTATTGCAGAATGGAAAATTCCTAACATGAGAGGAATTATGATGGCTCGTAAAAAGCCATTGAATGTAATTCCAGCAGCAGAGGTAGCGAATTCAATTAGCTATGAAAGCTTTGAATTACCAGCAGAAAAAGCAGGCTGTAAAATGGTAGAAGCAGATAAGCTTGATGAGCTTGTTACTCTTCTTAAAGAAGAAGCTAAAGTATTCTAAAATTAGCTTTAAACACAATTCAATTAATTATTTCTTAGATCTAAAAACTTAAATATATATGTCTGTATTAGTCTTTGTAGAAACGGATGGAGGAAGTGTAAAGAAATCTTCTCTAGAAGCAATCGTGTATGGTTCTAAAGTGGGTGAAGTAACTGTAGCTGCTATGGGTACTATCTCAAACGATGAACTTGCAGGATTAGGAAAATATGGTGCTACAAAAGTAATTCACGCAGATGATACGCAGCTTGATAATGGTGTCATTCAAGCGACTGCATCTTTTATAGCTCAAGCAGCAGAAAAAGCGGCTTGTAACACAGTTGTAATGGCTCGCTCTTCATTAGTTGATGCCATTGCTTCAAGAGTAGCAGTGAAAACTGATAGTGCAATCGTAACAAATATTGTAAGTGTTCCTGATACGTCTAATGGATTTGCCGTTAAAAGAGGTATCTATACAGGTAAAGCTTTTGCTACTGTAAATGTGAATGCAGAGAAAAAAGTATTGACAATCGCTAAAAATGCTGTTGCTGTTGAAGAAGTTGGCGGAGGAGATGCTACCGTAGAGTCATTCTCGACAGCTTACGGAGCCAATGATTTTGGAGTGGAAAGAGTTTCTGTTCATAAAGCTGAAGGAGATGTCCTACTTCCAGAAGCAGATAGAGTAGTTTCTGCAGGTAGAGGATTGAAAGGTCCTGAGAATTGGGGTATGATTGAAGACCTTGCTCAAACTTTAGGAGCAGCTACGGCTTGTTCTAAACCAGTATCTGATATGGATTGGAGACCTCACCACGAACACGTTGGACAAACAGGTATTAAAGTAGCTCCTACTTTGTACATTGCAGTTGGTATTTCTGGAGCAATTCAGCACTTGGCTGGAGTAAATTCTTCTAAAGTGATTGTTGCTATCAACAAAGACCCAGAAGCACCATTCTTCAAAGCTGCAGATTATGGTGTTGTTGGAGATGCGTTTGAAGTTGTTCCAAAGTTGAATGAACTTCTAAAACAAAACCAGAACTAATTTCAGATTCATTTTTAAGCATAAAAAAACCTCTATCGAGAAATCGATTAGAGGTTTTTCTTTATGGAATATGTCCCGTCCAGAAATAAAGATATACGATAAAAGAGGTAGTGAGCTATAATTAAGGATTTAGGGATAGATTGTAATTAGCAATAAAATATTTAATCGCTAAATGATGATATTTAAACTTCTTAGAAAAAGATAAACTTTTTCGAACTAGCCTACTCACCCTTTTCCTCAAACTGCAGTTCAATCGTTCTACATGATTTGTTTCTCTTTTAGTATCACATGTTTCATGAATCTCTACGGGCAATATCTTTTGATAAGCTGGATAATGATCTGAGTAGACCTTTATTTTACTTCTAAGGTTCTTCGGTATAAACTTCCATAGTTTTTTGACCATGTTGGCTTTACGAGTACCAAGCTTCAGACTCACAACTTGTCTTGTTTTTCGATCTAGAAGTATCCAAACCCAACATTTATTCGTTTTTTAAAACTCCACATTTCATCTACTTCTAGTACTCTTGGCGTACTTACAAGCTTGGGATTCTTTTGTAAACTGCAATTCAAATGTTTAGGTATCTTTGCCAATTCTTGATTGATAAATAGCCTAAGCCAAGACAAGCTCACATTCGTTGCTCTGGCAATTCCTCGTTGGCTAACTCTTTCTAAAAGTAAGCGTCTGATAATAGCTTTGGTTTCTTCGCTTACATAATGGTTATTATGCTCTACAAATTGCCTTTTGCAGCTTTTACATTTATAATTTTGCTTTTTCTTAGTATGAATTAAACCATTTTTGACAATATCATTGCTATTACAACTTGGACAAGATAGATATTTAGAATTAGGCATAGTAAAATACGTTTTCTATTCTAAACACATTTGAATCCTTTTACATCTTATATCCTTAAAATTAAATCACTACCATAAAAGAATCTAATTAGTGATAGATTATTAATAGGTAATTTATTTAACCCCATCATCTTTATCTTGTATAATATGCAAATCCCTTTGAGGAAATGGTATTGAAATTTTTGCTTCATTTAATGCATCATAAATCATAAAGACAACCTCACTTTTGATAATGACCCAACGGTCATAATTTCCTGTCCAAAATAGAAGTCTAAAATCAAGGGAGCTTTCGCCAAGATCGTTGAATAAAACGAGAGGTTTTGGCTCTTGTAAGATGTCAGGGTGTTCATTGAGAATACCTGTTAGAATGTCTTTTACATTATAAACATCAGAACCGTAAGCAACTCCAGAAAAGATTTCAATACGTCTCTTCTGATCGGATAAAGTCCAGTTAATTAATTCATTGGAGATTAGGTTGGCATTTGGGACAACGACTTCTGCTCCGTCAAATGTTCTGATATTACTAGAACGAATCCCCATAGACTCTACATTTCCGATTAGGTTATTGACCTCTACGGTATCACCTATTTGAATAGGTCTTTCAAATAAAAGTACAATCCCAGAAACAAAGTTGCTGACAATGTTTTGCAGACCAAAACCAATACCTACAGAGAATGCACTTATTATAATGGTGAGTTGATCTAGAGGCATTCCGACAGCACTAATAGCAAGTAGAATTCCAGCCGTAATCAAACTGAATTTAACAGTAGCAGAGATAATTCTTGGAACCCCTTTTTTAAGTTTAAGTCTATCTAAAATATCGTCTTCTAAAATTGCTTTGACTAAATCTGAGACCTTCACAGAAAGCCAAATGATGAAGAAAAAGAGTAGGACATTCCAAATACTAAAGCTTGTTGTGCCTAGAGAGATGTTAAAACCAAATACCGAAGTGAATAATTGTTTAGCAGTATCATTAATTCTTAGGATTTGAAGAATGTAGGTAAACCAAAGAAAAGAAGTAATGAACAATATGATGACCTCTATATTCTTCTTCAGAAACTTTGTTCTTTTTCTGATAAAATGTGACTTTTTACAAAAGCTACTTTCAATACCGTATTGAAGAAGGCCGACAGTAAGCATTGTAAAAATGATTAATAATAAACCTACTAGAGTGTTTGTAATAGAAATATCAATTGATACATCTGCAAGTACTAAATGCCCTGTGAAATTGGCGAGGATACCTATTGATGCAGCAATTATATGAAATAGAATGATAAATCGGACAAACTGATTAAATGCTTTACTCGTAATTTCACTGATGTCTAGTTTTTTGTAGAGCGTAGACATCAAAAATAGCTCTATGATACCCATCGCTAAAATAGTAAGGCGATGTATAGCCGTTGATGGAGCAAAAATATAATTACTAAATCTTAGAAGAATAAGAACTGCATAGGCTATTAAATAGATTTTACCTCTTTTGTTTGATACGTGAGCAACGATATCAAGTATTGGGATTGTTAGAATGATTATACTTATATCTATGAGAATTGGAGGGCGATCACTAAAAAAGAAACCTGAAGTAAATATGGCAATGATTACGGCTATGCTCAAAGGTCTTTTTAAAATGATAGCAGTAGAACGTTGATATACATTCTGATGGGATAAGACCTCAAAATCACTTTTTTTATTTAGATAAATGAATAGTATAATGAGTAGAGTAAGGTAAAGACCAAATAGAAGAACCCTAAGAGAATTACTTTGATAAAAATGATTGATGATAAGTAAGTTGTTCCGTTTGAAAGTTTTTAAAGTACTTATAAAATCCCATTGGGATGGTTCCATATAGCTAAGTCCAAATAAGGAAGGGTGCGTTTGATTTAAGAGTTTCTCCTGTCTTTGTTTATTTATCGTATTGATCTCAGATAATAAGTCATCAACTTTGAAGTAGTATAGTTTTAAATTTTTAAGTGAAGCAAAGCATATTGTTTTTCTTTCTAGAATTAGGTTACTCACACTATCTGAAAGTTGAATCATCTCATTGATCGTAAGGCTATAAAGTGAATCGGTATATACAGAGTCGGTAAGATTACTGGTGTTCATCCATAATTTATATTCCGTATTTACAGCTTTACCTTTAGTGGATAAGTCTGAAATGTTACTTTGTATATTACTGACTTCTTTATCTAGAATATCTTTATAACCATTCCAAAAAGCTTTTTTATCGTTGAGTTCTCTCGATAACAAACTGTCCAAATTGACTTTTTTCTCAATTGATAGCAGTGTATCTATTACAGCCAAAATAGAATCTGACTTTATCTTATCCTTTTCGATTCTTTCTACAGGGATAAGAGATTTACTAATTTTATTGAGTTTTATAGTTGTTTGAAGAGAGGTAGAAATAACTTTTTCTACTGGAATTGTCAAGGTTTTAGTAGAATCGACAGGAACTAATAGTTCTTCCGTAATCTGAGCTTGGGCTTTATTTGAAAATATAAAAAGTCCAAAGATGATTAAACTAAAGAAGAAGTTCTTTTTTATGTATTTCGAAGTATTGTTCACTTTTATAATCAGGTGAGTTGGTAGATTTGAAATTGGTTTTATAGAAAGTTAAAGTTATTCTCCGAAAAGAGGTAGCCTAAACTTTATTCCACTTTTCAAATAAATGAATTGGTCTAAATCAACTAGTTAAAGTCCATTTATATTATTCTGAGTCCTCTACGTTTGATATAATTCTGCTTTCCTCTTTATTTGTAAATAAAACTTTTAGGATATAAAAAGATGATTGCAAAGACTCCTGAACCACCTTATTACGCTGTTATTTTTACAAATACAATCAATGAAAACCTTGAAGGTTATGCAGATACAGCTACACGAATGGTAGAATTGGCTGAAGAACAAGAAGGATTTTTAGGCTTTGAGTCAGCTAGAGATGGAATAGGAATTTCAGTTTCTTATTGGAAAGATTTGGAATCGATCAGATTGTGGAAAGCAAACTCAGAACATTTATTTGCCCAAGAAAAAGGAAAATCAGAATGGTATAAATCTTATACAACTCGAATCGCAAAAGTTGAAAGAGAATATAGTTTTGATTCAGGTGTTTAGTATCACTTTTTTACTGTAAGATTATATTATTTTTATCTCATTTCTTAACTTATAAAAGTGTCGAATTTTTCGGCTCATACTAACTACTTACCAATTCAATTTTATGCTTACTACAAAACTAATCCGAAAGGCATTTCTTTTGTCTTTCCTATTTACAATTTCATTTTCTTCATTTTCCCAAGACAGAATTGCGAGCAATAAGTTTGCTACTCGATCTGAAGTAATTGCTAAAAATGGAATGGCAGCCACATCTCATCCTTTAGCGACTCAAGTGGCTCTCGATATTTTAAAAAAAGGAGGAAACGCCATTGACGCTGCTATTGCTGCCAATGCTACCCTCGGACTGATGGAACCAACAGGTTGTGGTATTGGAGGGGATATTTTTGCAATTGTATGGTCAGTCGATGATCAGAAATTGTTTGGACTAAACGGAAGTGGAAGAACTCCTGCAAAACTGAATTTGGACTACTTTGCAAGTAATGAACTTAACAAAATCCCTGCTTTTGGACCTTTACCTGTTACAGTTCCAGGAGCTGTAGATGGTTGGTTTGAGCTCCATAATAAATTTGGGGCATTAAAAATGAAAGAAATTCTTTCACCTGCAATTGCATATGCTCGTGAAGGTTTTCCAGTGACAGAGTTGATCGGTTATTATTTAAATAGATCAGCTAGGTATTTTAAGAAGTATCCAAATTTTGAAGAAATCTACATGCCTAATGGAAAGGCTTTAGAAAAAGGGTCGTTCTTTAAAAATCCATATTTGGCAGATACCTATGAGAAAATAGCCAAAGGTGGAAGGGATGCTTTTTATAAAGGAGAAATAGCGGAGACGATAGCCTCTTTTATACAAGAACAAGGTGGTTTCTTGAGTGTTGAAGATCTGGCTAATCACAAATCGGAGTGGGTTGAGCCAATTTCTACAAATTATAGAGGTTACGATGTTTGGGAATTACCTCCAAATGGACAGGGAACGGCAGCACTTCAAATTTTGAATTTGATGGAAGCTTATGACGTCAGAGCTATGGGGTTTGGAAGCACGGAATATGTCCACCATTTTGTAGAAGCAAAGAAGTTGGCATTTGAAGATAGAGCTAAATATTATGCAGACCCCGCTTTTAATGACTTGCCAATTGAGCAACTCATATCTAAAGAATATGCAGACGAGCGAAGAGAGCTGATCAATCCTGACCGAGCTGCTAGAAGAGTAGACGCAGGGAAACTTAGAGATGGAGATACGATTTATTTGACTGTTGCAGACAAGTTCGGAAATATGGTTTCTTTGATTCAGAGTAATTACAGAGGTATGGGCTCGGGCATGGTTCCTCCAAAATTAGGATTTATGTTGCAAGATAGAGGTGAATTATTCTCTTTGGAAGAAGGGCATATGAATGTATTTGAACCAAATAAACGACCATTTCATACCATTATACCTGCTTTTATCACTAAAGATGGAAAGCCTTGGGTGAGTTTTGGATTGATGGGAGGAGGAATGCAGCCGCAAGGTCATGCGCAAGTAGTCATGAATATGATTGATTTTGATATGAACCTTCAAGAAGCAGGAGATGCCCCTCGAATTAGGCACACAGGTTCATCTGAACCAACAGGAGAGGTCATGACAGATGGAGGAACTGTGGTTCTAGAATCGGGATTTGATTATGATACCATCCGAGAATTAATGTTGAAAGGACATAAAGTGAAATTTGGTTTAGGAGGATACGGAGGATTCCAAGCCATTCTTTATGATGAAGAGACAGGAGTCTATTATGGTGCTTCAGAGTCAAGAAAAGATGGGCAAGCAGCCGGTTTTTAGGTTATAATTAAATTTTTTCAGAAAAAAATAATTCAATTTTTTGATGAAATATAAATCTTTTCTACTTTAGCAGCATGAAATTTAATAACATCCATATCGCAAACTATTTTTGGTGGCACTCAGCAATACTAGCATGAGTGAACAGGATGTTATTGTCCAAATTTAGAGTCTAAATATAATAGATATATAGAAGGCCAACTGTTCACTCAGTTGGCCTTTTTTGTTTTACATTTCATTGCAATTTACATATATGAGTTCATTCAATTTACGTTCCAACTATCGATACATGCTGGCAGACACGATTACGCCTGTCAGCTTGTATTTAAAATTAAGAGATCGATTTGCTAATTCGATTTTGCTAGAAAGTTCTGATTATCATGGTACTGAAAATAGCTTTTCATACATCTGTGCAGATCCGATGGCAAGTTTCAAAGTCCAGAATGGAGATGTGGAATTTTCATTTCCTGACGGACAGAAAGTAAATCGTCAACTAGAAAAGCCTTCAGATGCAGTCATGCATCTGAATACTTTTCTGAATAGTTTTTCAGATTGCTCAGAGCAAGATTTACCAGAAGATAAGCAAGGGAAGTTTATCACCAACGGTCTTTTTGGGTATATGGGTTTTGATGCTGTTCAGTATTATGAAGACATAAAATTTGAGAATGAAGATCGAGATGAGATTCCTCAAATATATTACAATGTCTATCGGTATGTGATTGCTATTGACCATTTCCATAACGAGCTTTATATTTTGGAACATCATTATGGCGAAGATAAAGAAAGCCGATTAGATGAGATTGCAGAATTGATCAACTCTCAAAATGTTCCAACATTTGGTTTTAACAGAACAGGAGAGGAAACTTCCAACTTTGAAGACAAAGAATTTTTGGAAGTACTGAAAAAAGGAAAAGAACATTGTTATCGTGGAGATGTATTCCAGATCGTTCTTTCAAGAAGATTCGCAACAGCATTCCAAGGCGACGAATTTAATGTCTACCGAGCACTACGTTCCATTAACCCTTCCCCATATCTTTTCTACTTCGATTACGGCAGCTTCAAAATCTTTGGTTCCTCACCAGAAGCCCAAATCGTTCTCAATAATCAACAAGCCACTATCTACCCAATTGCTGGGACTTTCCGAAGAACAGGAAATGATACCGCAGATGCAGAATTAGCACAAAAACTCCTTGAAGATCCTAAAGAAAATGCAGAGCATGTGATGCTTGTAGATCTAGCTCGAAATGATTTGAGCAGGAATGGAGAACAAGTAAAAGTAGAAGTCTACAAAGAAATTCAATATTACTCTCACGTTATTCACTTAGTATCTAAAGTTTCTGCAAAGCTGACGGATGAAACTGTGCCCGTACAGGTAGTTGCTGATACATTCCCTGCAGGTACATTATCTGGAGCACCAAAATATAAAGCCATGGAATTGATTGATCGTTATGAGAATGGAAGTCGTTCTTATTACGGTGGTGCGATTGGTTTTATGGGCTTCAATGGCGATTTCAACCATGCAATTATGATTAGATCATTCTTAAGCAAAAATAACCATTTGCAATACCAAGCAGGAGCAGGAGTTGTCGCGAAGTCATCTGAAGAGAGTGAGCTTCAAGAAGTGCATAACAAGTTAGCTGCCTTAAGAACGGCAATGAATTTGGCAGAAAAGATGTAAGGATATTCAAAAGAGAAGACGATGAAAAGATTGAAAATATTGGTGTTGGACAACTACGATTCATTTGTATATAATCTAGTACATATCCTTAGAGAATTGGGACAAGAGCCCGATGTCATTCGTAACGATAAAATTTCTTTAGAAGAAGTTGCGAAGTACGATAAAATTCTACTTTCTCCAGGTCCAGGAATTCCTTCTGAAGCGGGAATTATGCCTGAATTGATCAAGAAGTATGGTTCAAGTAAAAGCATTTTAGGAGTTTGCCTTGGTCATCAAGCGATTGGTGAAGCTTTTGGAGCTGATTTGATCAATATGAAAGATGTACTTCACGGAATTCAAGGTGTGGCTACACAAACTGATACTAGAGATACAGTTTTCTTTGAGGGGGCAAAAGATGCTTTTGAGATCGCACATTATCATTCTTGGGCAATTGAAAGAGCTTCATTGGAAGGAACAGATTTGTTACTGACAGCCGTAGATAAAGACGGACAGGTAATGGCCGTAAAGCACAAAGATTATGATGTAAGAGGAGTGCAATTTCACCCAGAATCAGTATTGACAGAAGGTGGGAAACAAATGATCAAGAATTGGTTAGAAAACTAATCCATTATTTTTTATCCTTAAAACTCAAATACAATGAAAAAGATATTAAATCAACTCTTCGAACATAAATCCTTAGATCGAGCTACAGCCAAAGAAGTATTGATGAATTTGGCAAAAGGAGCTTATAACCAAAGTCAAATGGCTGCTTTCTTGACAGTTTATTCTATGCGTAGCATTACTGTAGAGGAATTGACAGGTTTTAGAGATGCCATGCTAGAGCTTTGTGTAAAAGTTGAAATAGATGAATACAATGCCATTGACCTTTGTGGTACAGGTGGTGACGGAAAAGATACATTCAATATTTCTACTTTGGCTTCTTTCATAACGGCAGGAGCAGGGCAGAATGTTGCTAAACATGGAAACTCATCGGTTTCGTCAGTTTGTGGTTCTTCGAATGTATTAGCTCATTTTGGGTATGAGTTTACAAATGATATCGGTACAATAAAAAGAAGTTTGGATGATGCAGGAATTTGTTTCTTGCATGCACCACTTTTCCACCCAGCTATGAAAAACGTAGCTCCAATTCGTAAAGAGTTAGGTGTAAAAACATTCTTCAATATGCTTGGGCCAATGGTTAACCCTGCATTTCCGAAAAGACAATTAGTAGGTGTTTTTAACTTAGAACTCGCCCGACTTTACGGTTATCTTTATCAGCAAACAGATAAGCAATTTGTTATTCTTCATTCATTGGATGGTTATGATGAAATTTCTTTGACAGGAGATTTTAAGATGATTAACAATGAAACAGAAACCATCCTTTCTCCAAAAGATATTGGAATGCCAAAAGTGACCGAACAAGAATTATTTGGAGGTGATACAGTGGAAGAAGCTGCGGGCATTTTCAAATCTATTTTGGAGGGTAAAGGAACAGACGCTCAAAATAGTGCAGTTATCGCCAATGCAGGTCTTGCGATCAGCACAGGAAAAGGAATTTCAATTGCAGAAGGAATTGAGCAAGCTAAAGAGTCGCTTTTCTCAGGAAAGGCAAATGAGAAATTTGAAACATTGATCAGTATCAAAGCATAAATCATAGCAAATGGACATCTTAGAAAAAATCATAGCACGAAAAGAAGTCGAAGTAGCTGAAGCAAAAGCTAGAGTTTCCGTTTCTCAGTTAGAGCATCGCCCGATGTTTGATAAAGCACCGTTTTCTGCAACGAAGTGGCTTCGTAATCCGAATAAAACAGGAATTATTGCTGAATTCAAAAGACGTTCACCATCTAAAGGGCTGATCAATGGAGAAAGTCGAGTAGTTGATGTTGCCGAAGGTTACTTGAAAGCTGGAGTTTCTGCCATGTCTGTACTTACAGATACAGATTTCTTTGGTGGTACTTTCGATGATCTTTGTGCTGCTAGAACTGTAGTAGACTGCCCAATTCTTCGCAAAGATTTCATGATTGATGAATATCAGATTTTAGAGGCAAAGTCTTTCGGTGCTGATATTATTTTATTGATTGCTGCAGCTATTTCTCCTCAAAGATTGAAAGAGTTAGCTCAGTTTGCTCAGAACCTAGGTATGGAAACATTACTCGAAGTTCATGATGAACAGGAATTGAATACACACTTCAATCCATACATTAATTTGGTTGGAGTAAACAACCGAAACCTTAAAACATTTGAGGTAAGTGTGGAGACTTCTATTCGTTTGGCAGAGTTGATTCCTAATAATTGTGTGAAGATTTCTGAGAGTGGAATTAGTGATCCGAAGACAATTAAAGAGTTGAAAAAGTACGGTTATCAAGGGTTTTTGATTGGTGAAAACTTTATGAAAACCAATGATCCTGCTGCTGCAATTGCTGAATTTGTGAAAGAGCTCTAAGTCATGAAATGGAAAGTATGCGGAATGCGAGAAACAGCAAATATTGAAGCTGTTCTTGCACTTGAGCCAGATTACATGGGCTTTATTTTCTATCCTCCTTCCCCTCGTTTTGTAGGAGATGATTTAGATGAAAATTTGCTAAAGAATGATTTTCCGAAATCCACCAAGAAAGTTGGTGTTTTTGTAAACGCTTCAGAGGCTGAAATTCGACAAGAAATCCAAAAGTATGCTTTGGATGTTATACAGTTACACGGAAGTGAATCACCAGAACTGTGTAAGGCTTTTCAAAATGAAGTTGAGGTTATTAAAGTTTTCGGTTTAGGAAAAGATGATTTTGATTTTTCTCAACTGAATGAATACGAAAATGTAGTCGACTTTTTCCTATTTGATACACAAAGCAAAAAGCATGGTGGCACAGGGAAAACTTTCGATTGGAATCTTCTTAATGAATATCAAAGCAAGAAACCATATTTTCTCAGTGGCGGTATTGCTATAGATAATGTTCAGAAGTTAGAGGAAATCAACATTCCAAAAGCATTTGCACTGGATGTCAATAGCAAGTTTGAAATAACTCCAGCAATGAAGAATGTAGACCTTCTTGCTGAATTAAAAATTGAAATCAAGAAACTCAAAATATAAGAATCAGTCATGAGCTATCAAGTTGACGATAAAGGATATTACGGACGTTTTGGTGGAGCATTTGTTCCAGAAATGTTGCACCCAAATGTTGAAGAACTCAAAGCCAATTATTTGAAAATTATGGAATCTCCTGAGTTTAGAAAGGAGTTTGACCAATTATTGAAAGATTATGTTGGGCGACCAACACCATTATATAAAGCAGAACGACTTTCTGAAAAATATGGTGCTAAAATCTATTTAAAGAGAGAAGATTTGTGTCATACAGGTGCTCATAAAGTAAATAATACGATAGGGCAGATATTAGTAGCCAAGGCCTTGGGCAAAAAGAAGATTATTGCGGAAACAGGAGCGGGGCAGCATGGGGTAGCTACAGCAACTGTTTGTGCACTTATGGGAATGCCATGTATCGTGTATATGGGAGAAATAGATATGGCGCGCCAAAAGCCAAACGTAGAACGTATGCGTATTTTGGGGGCTGAAGTTCGACCAGCTACAAGTGGTAGTAAGACTTTAAAAGATGCTACAAATGAGGCACTTCGTCACTGGATTCAAGACCCGGACGGAACACACTATATTATTGGTTCTGTGGTAGGTCCTCACCCTTATCCTGATATGGTAGCAAAATTCCAGTCGGTTATTTCTGAAGAAATCAAGAAACAATTGTTGGAAAAAGAAGGTACAGAAAACCCTGATTATGTGATTGCATGTGTGGGTGGTGGTAGTAATGCTGCTGGTGCTTTCTATCATTATTTGGATGAAAAAGACGTTCAACTTGTAGCAGTAGAAGCTGCTGGGCATGGTGTTGATTCAGGAGAAACAGCAGCAACAACTGCTTTGGGTTCATTCGGAGTTTTACACGGAAATAGAACACTAGTCATGCAAACTGAAGATGGGCAAGTAGTAGAACCTTATTCAATTTCTGCAGGTTTGGACTATCCTGGTATCGGACCAATGCATGCACATTTGTTTGAATCGGGAAGAGGAGTTTTCTTGAATGCAACTGATACGGAAGCGATGGAAGCAGGCGTACAGCTTTCAAAAATGGAAGGAATTATTCCAGCTGTAGAATCTTCACACGCATTGGCTGCACTTGATAAAATGGACTTGAAACCAAGCGATGTAGTTGTAATCAACCTTTCTGGTAGAGGGGATAAAGATTTGGAGACTTACATCAAATGGGGGAAATACTAAGATTGCATAACAACAAATTAGCGATATAGAATCTTCGGATTCTTTGAGCCACAGTAGTTTACTGTGGCTTTTTTTTATCTCTTAGATTCTAATTTTAAATACTGTAACTAACCAATTTTCAGTAATTTATTTATTTCGGGAGACTTAATTGTAATATTTTGTTGTTGATAGGTGTAGTATAAATTAAGGATTTTAAGATACTCTAAGTCTAAAAGATGATTGATTCTGTAAATAATCAGAAAGGATGTGAAAATACGCAAATTAGATAATAGGGGTCATTATTTACAATGTTATTGACTATTATTTTTGTGTGATTAAAGTAATTAGTTAATACTCTAAAGATTGATGAATACTTTAAATCAGTAAACAGCTAGACTGATTTTAATCTATGGAGATACTATTTACTTTGAATTCATTTTCAATCAATTATACACTACAAACAAATTACACTATTATGGATATTGATAAAATCTTCGTCAACAATCAAGAGTGGGTTCAAAGTAAGCTTGATCTCGATAAAAACTATTTTGATGATTTGGCAAAAGGTCAACAGCCTGAAATATTATATATAGGTTGTTCAGATAGTCGTGTAACTGCCGAAGACATGATGGGAGCTGGACCAGGTGAAGTATTTGTTCATAGAAATATTGCAAATATGGTATCCAACCTTGATTTAAGTGCGATGTCTGTAATTAATTATGCTGTAGATCATTTAGGGGTTAAGCATATTGTAATTTGTGGACATACAAATTGTGGTGGAGTAAAAGCAGCTATGGACTCTCAAGATTTGGGTTTATTGAATTCTTGGTTGAGAAATATCCGTGATGTGTATCGTATCCATAAAAAAGAGCTGAATGCAATTGAGGATGAAGATAAAAGATATGACCGTTTGGTTGAGCTGAATGTCCAAGAACAATGTATAAATGTAATGAAGTTGGCGGCTGTTCAATTGGCTTATCGTAAAAAGAAAATCTCAGTTCACGGTTGGGTCTTTGATATAAGAACAGGTAAAATTATTGATCTGGGTATCAATATGGATGAAGTTCTTGAAGGAATAATGGAAATTTACAGATTAGAAGAATAGTTTATATATAAGGCTCTTTAAAATTTAAGGAGCCTTTTTTATTTCATGAAGTTTAAAACTTACTCATGAATTACTTTTACTAGAAGTAATTTTAGCCCATTCCTCTTCCTTTTTTTAAATCACTGTTTTTCCTATTTCAATCAAATATCTATGATTTGATATTTATTGAAATATTATAAAATATTAAAATATTGTTTCAAGACTAAAGAGATTGTAATTTTAAATCTTTTGAGAATTCGCGATGGAATAATATAATATGGATTTAAAGGGAATGATACTATTAGCTACTACACAATCAACATTCATAGAAAAAGCTCTTTCTAGTTTTAGTAATGCCATGTGGGGACCTGCACTTCTGGTACTATTACTGGGTGGAGGTTTTTATTTTTTGATGATTTCAAAATTTCTACCTTTCAGATACTTAAAACATGCTATTGATGTATTAAGAGGGAAATATGATGACCCGAATGAAGAGGGTGAGTTAAACCATTATGAAACACTTTCTGGAGCTATTGCAGCAACAGTTGGCTTAGGAAACATTAGTGGCGTAGCCATCGCAATTATTATGGGTGGTCCAGGTGCGTTGTTTTGGATGTGGATTTCAGCAATTGTAGGTAGTGCGACCAAGTTCTTTACTTGTACGCTTTCCATTATGTACAGGGGAAAGGATGACGAAGGAAATGTACAGGGAGGACCTATGTATGTGATAATGGAAGGACTTGGTAAGAAGTGGAAGCCTCTAGCTGTTATTTTTTCGTTGGCAGGGATGATCGGTACAACTCCAGCATTCCAATCTAATCAGTTGACTCAAATTGTGTATGAGGTAGTTGTTCCTCAGACTTATACAGGTGAAGTGTGGGTACCTAAACTAATTATTTCTTTAGTTATCTTATCTATAGTAGCCCTTGTTATCTTAGGAGGTATTCAAAGAATTGGAAATATAGCGGGTAAGCTTGTACCTGTAATGGTTTTAGTTTATTCAATTAGTGTTATTTATATCATCTTAAGTAATTATGAGCAAATCATTCCTTGTTTTGAATTGATTTTTTCTGATGCCTTTTCTGGTGAAGCAGTTCTTGGAGGAGCTATCGGTCAAGTTATAATTATTGGAGCAAGACGAGCAGCATTTTCAAATGAAGCAGGACTAGGTACGGCTCCAATGATGCATGGTGCAGCCAAAACAAGTGAACCTGTTCGTGAGGGCTTGATAGCAATGCTGGGACCTATCATTGACACAGTAATTGTTTGTACAATGACAGCTCTTGCGATTCTAATAACGGGAGTTTGGAAAGATGGAAGCGGAAACGGTATTGAAGTTACAGCTCTCGCATTTGAATCAGGTATTCCTTACGTAGGAAAGTATATTCTTTTATTTGCTGTTGTGACTTTCTCTATGACTACATTATTTACGATGTCATACTACGGAACAAAATGTACAGGTTTTGTTTTTGGAGCAAAATATCAGAAGTACTACAATTGGTTTTATTGTGCGATTATAATTATTGCAGCATTGATCCCATTGGATGTCTTGATCAACTTGATTGATGGAATGTATGCTGTGATGGCTTGGCCAACCATGATTTCAACTATTCTACTCTCTAAAACTGTTATTGAAGCAGCGAAAGCCTATTTCAAGAAATATGAGAAAGAGGACGAAAAACTCGTTGATATTTCTTAATCTTGCGGCGATACTAAACTGTATAATGATAAGATGGTAAGCAAAGATCAGGAAAACTGCTATGTATTAGAGTTTTGGGAAGATGATATTGAAGAAGGTCTTGAAGATAAAAAAGAGTTCGGGCTCTTATTGAGAGACTTTAGTTTTGAGTATCGACTAATGAAAGAACTTTTGACCAAAGTAGAATACCCGAATTTGGCAGAAGATATTTTAGATAAGTACCAAAAGAAGGATTTTAAGATAGTTTCATCCTACGATATGGGAAATCGAATTTCTTTTACGATTACCATTTAAAATTTTATAGCCTTTCTTCAAATTATGAGGAAAGGCTATTTTTTATGTCTATTTTTTCTTAACCCCAATTATCAACTCATTCTAACCATGAAACTTTCTACTAAAGAAAAAAATAGATTATTAAATAAATATGGAAAATGGGCCGTAGTTACTGGCGCATCATCTGGAATTGGTCTTGAACTAAGTAATCTTTTAGCCAGTGCAGGTTTCAATTTAGTCTTGAATTCTAGGTATTTCGATAAACTTGAAATATTGGCTAATGGCCTAATGAAAAAATATAATACAGAAGTCAAGATTGTGGCTAAAGATGTGTCAGAGGAGTTTAGTATAGATGCTATTTTAGCAGCTTGTGAAGGGCTTGAGGTTGGTTTACTTATTCAATCTGCTGGTTTTGGTACTTCTGGGAAGTTGATTCACTCAGACCTTAAAAAGGAATTAAATATGCTTCAAGTAAACTGTGCTGCAGTCTTAAAGCTTAATTATCACTTCGCCAAAAGATTTGCTGAAGAAAGGAGAGGGGGAATTATATTATTAAGTTCTTTGGTAAGCTTTCAAGGAGTTCCTTTAGCTTCAAATTATGCTGCAAGTAAAGCATATGTTCAATCATTAGCTGAAGGATTATCTTATGAAATGAAAGACCATAATGTGGACGTTTTAGCAGCTGCACCTGGGCCCGTTAAAACACCATTCTCAGAACGAGCAGATATGAAAATGAATATGGCACTTTCCACGAGTATGATTGGAGTTCCTATACTCAAAGCTTTAGGTAGAAAAAGTACTGTACTTCCTGGTTTACTCACAAAACTGCTCATTTACTCTCTTGATTTTTTACCGCGTTGGGCGAGAGTTCGAGTGATGAAGTCTATAATGGGTAAAATGACGGAACATCAGAACATCTTTGAAAACACTTCAGATCATCTACATTAAATCCTTTGCATAATTCTAGTAATTGTCTATTTATTTTATAATTTTATTAGAATAAAATATAATAATACTAGAAGATGGAGCCAAAGCCAAAATCATATTGTCAAGCTGTAGCTTTGATGAAAGAAGATGATGTAAATAGATTTTACCATGATCATGAGTATGGATTTCCTTTAGAATCGGATAATGAGTTGTTTGGTAGATTGATTTTAGAGATAAATCAAGCAGGACTCTCTTGGACAACAATTTTGAATAAAAAAGAGAATTTCTATGAGGCTTATGATCAATATGAGATTGAAGTTGTAGCAAATTACTCAGAAGGAGATAGAGAAAGGCTTCTATCTGATAAGGGAATAATTAGGAATAAACTAAAAGTCAATGCAGCTATTCATAATGCAAATGTGATTTTGGGATTACAAAAAGAACATGGTTCATTTAAAAATTGGCTAGACTTGAATCACCCAAAGACAAAAGAAGAGTGGGTGAAATTATTTAAAAAGACATTCAAGTTTACAGGAGGTGAGATTACTAATGAATTTCTGATGAGTACAGGATATTTAAAAGGAGCTCACGATAAAGATTGTCCTGTATATCATGAAATATTGAAATTAAACCCTAAGTGGGCGTCTGAATAAATGATGATCTAGGAATTAAATAACAGAGTCCTTTAAATTATTCATTAAAAGGACTCTTTTTTATTATCTAACAAGTTGAATATGCCCATCACTCAATTCAATTGGATGATATATAGAGTGGGCAATAATTTGTTTTTCTTCTGGATCTTTAATTAGATCACGACTTATAATTTCACTTTGTAGTGTATGGATATATGCTTGTTTTATTATATTCCATCCTTTATCTGCTACTAAGTAATTGAATCGATCAACTAATTTTTGAGCGCTTTCTGTGGAAAACTTCTCTTTAAATTCTACGGTTTTTCTTTCGATTATATCAAGTGCCATGTTGTTTTGATTTAAAAAGTGAAACAATGAAATGGCCTCAAGTGAAGGGAGTACATTTTTTTGTCTATACTGACCACATCCTTCAACCACCGTGGCTCTTTTGCTCGGTTGGTATCTTTAAAGATTCTTGATGCTATTGCAAATTTGAAGCTTTAGATCTTCTTTATCAAATAAAAGTTAATAAAGTTTAATTGTTAGACTGAAATTTATTGAGATATCCTTTTAAAACGGAGAATAGAATCTTTTGTTTTAGAATCTGAAAAACAATAACAAATATTTTTTTAATCTTTTATGACTATAAAAATAGTTTTATAACTACAAAAGTAATTATATTGCAGTCATGAAAGAATTGACAAAGGCAGAAGAACAAATTATGCAATATGTATGGAAGCTTGAAAAAGCATATCTAAAAGATATTGTAGCCCAATTTCCAGAGCCTAAACCAGCATATACGACTATCTCAACTGTGATTCGTGTGTTGACTAAAAAAGGTTTCTTGGGATTTAATACTTACGGTAAGGTAAATGAATATTATCCTTTGGTGTCGAAAAAGGAATATTTTGGATCACATTTCAAAGGAATAGTCAAGTCATTTTTTAATGGTTCTTTATCGGGTTTTGCTTCTTTTTTTACAGAGAGTGAAGATTTAAGTATTTCTGAACTTGAGGAAATTAAAAGAATGGTTGAAGATAAAATAGATCAAAAGAAAAAAACAAAATGATCGAGTTTTTACACTTTCTATGGAAGTCGAGTGTATTGATGACCATACCATATCTATTTTTTCGTGTACTCTTCCAGAAGGCTACTTTCCATCAGTTAAATAGAGGGATTCTTTATTTGATTCTGATAAGTTCAATTCTTGGACCACTAGTATCTTTTGATATTCCTATTGAAGATAATTTAAAGAAATATACATTATGGATAGAAGATTTTGAGAAAATCGAAAATTCTCAAAATATAGATGTATTAGAAGTGTCACAAGCAATGTCGTTTGAATGGAGTACACTGCTATTTGTCATCTATATATTTGGTGTGATATTGTTTTTAATAAGGTTTATAATTCAATTTAGACAGTTGATTTCGATCAGAAGTTCAGCTTTAAAGACAGAAATTAAAGGAAATACCTTTTATTTAACAAATCACCCTTCTGCCCCTTTCTCTTTCTTTCATTGGATTTTTTTACCGTCCAATTATAAGTCAATAGATGGTATTAAGTCTATTATTACACATGAACAAGCTCATGTCCGACAGCTCCACTCTTTTGATAGCATCTTACTAGAATGTTATACCATTTTGTTTTGGTGTAACCCTTTTGCTTTTGTCCTTAAAAATTCTTTCAACATTCTTCATGAATATTTAGCAGATCAAAAGGTGCTTTCAAGAAATGAGTCGGAGGTTAATTATTTAAAATTAATGCTTTCACAGGTAGAGAATAAACATTTATTACTCAGTAAAAACTTTGGAAGCAAACTTAAAAAGCGAGTACAAATGATTCAGAATAATAAAAGCTCAAGACTAAAACAATTTAGCTATCTACTTTTTATTCCTTTACTAGGTATACTTATTCAAGCTATTTCTATAGAGAATTCAAGCTTTGATAATGAACCAAGTATCGTCCCATTAAAAATGGAAAAGGTAGAAGTATCTTCTCATTTTGGTATGCGTTTTCATCCTATTTCAAAGAAAAAACTAATGCACAAGGGTATTGATTTTAGGGCGAAAATTGGAACTCCAGTTGTAGCTACAGCAAATGGGAGAGTTATATTAAAAGAGTTTAAAGGGAAAGGTATTGGACATGGTCGTCAGATTATTATCGGTCACGATCAAACTTATAAGACTTCATATAGTCAGCTTTCAGGCTTTAATGTAGAGGTAGGAGATTACGTTTCTAAAGGAGATGTGATTGGCTTTGTAGGTTCTTCAGGAAATTCAACTGGTCCACATTTGCATTATGAGGTGATAAAAGCAGGAGAACAAGTTGATCCTGTAGATTACTTTGTATTAAATAATGAGTCAAAAGAGAAATAATTTATAACTCTGAAATACCTTTTCGTAGTATTCAGATTTTGAGTGAATTAAACCACATAATTCGATTAGAGAAGCTAAAAGCATTCGTGCTTTTAGCTTTTTTTAATGTCCAAATTAGATTTTATTAATAAATCAATTCCCACTCTTTAGCCTTCCCTTACGTCTTTTAAAGTGATTAGATGATAGACCTAAATATCCCTACATGATCAAAAATATAAAACTACAAACCATTATTCTTTTAACCATTTTCGGTTTAAGTAGCCTGTTTATTAATGAGTCATTTGCTCAAAGTAAGTCACAACTAAAAAAAGAGAGTATTCTCAGTAAAAAGAAGTGGACTGTAACTGACGTGAGCAGAAAGAAGTTGGGTAAAGCCAAAAAAATGGATGATTTCCCGATTGAGATAGGGAATGAATTAAATTTTTCCATCGACAAGAAAATGGGATGGAAAAATAACAATCATGATTACCTCGCTGGAAAATGGGTGCTAGATCGTAAACATCTTTACATTATCCATGATGAACGATCATTGAATAATAGATTAGTCTCTGTAAAATATAAAGTTGTGAAACTGAAAGACAACAAAATTGTCTTGAAGAGACTGACAAAACCAAAAGGAAAGATAAAACTGATTTAAATTTTTAATTCGAATACTTTTAAACTAACAAACAAATGAAAAACCTATTGTGGACGAGCCTTTTAGTTTTCATCATCGCATTTACAACGGGCTGTTCTAGAAAAATTACGAGAGTTGCCCCAGATCAACAAATTGATATTAGTGGCAGATGGAATGATATTGATTCCAAGCAAGTTGCTGAAGAGATGAGTGCTGATGTACTAAGCAAGCCATGGTATAGACGATTTGAAGAAACTCATAATCGTCCTCCTGTAGTTATTGTCGGAAGTGTCGTTAATAAAAGCCATGAACACATTTCTTCTGATAACTTCATTAAAGATATCGAAAGAGAATTGATTAATTCTGGACAAGTGAGAATCGTTCAAAATGCTTTATTCAGAGAGAAATTGAGAGAAGAAAAGAAGCAACAACAAACGAATTCTAGTCCTGAAACAAGAGCCAAATTAGCTTCAGAACTAGGAGCAGATTACATGTTGGTTGGAATAATCAATTCAACTGTAGATGCTTATAAAAAAGAGAAGGTAGTTAATTATAAAGTCAATCTTGAAATGAATGATCTTGAATCAACTGAGATTGTATGGATTGGTGACAAAGAAATTAAAAAGTATATAAAGAACTAACACCCAATTATTCTTGGGGGAAGATAAAAATCTGTTATCAGATCTTTCAACCAGTTATACCCCTAAGGCTTTGCTTTAGGGGTTTTTATTTTGCAGACAAACAAGCTTATGAAATTCTATACCGCCTTCATTGCTGTACTAATATTTGCTTTTACATCTTGTAGTTTACCTAGTTTCTATCAAAAAAATTATGAGTTAAATAAGGCTATTGAAACACAAAATTATAGTGCAGCCGATGAGTTTATGAAAGCTCATGAGAAAAAAGATGCCAATGGTAGAAATAGGTTTTTGTATTATGTAAATGCTGGAACTGTTGCTTCTCTAGCAGGGAAATATGAGGAAAGTAATACCTATTTTGAGAAAGCATATATTTTTATTGAGGATGAAAGAAAGCAATTTTTAGAGCAAGGAGCAGCCCTTTTACTAAACCCTAACCTTTCGACCTATTTTGGGGAAGATCATGAAGTTTTAATGATTCATTATTACAAGGCTCTTAATTATGTACATCTAGGAGATTATGAAAAGGCATTAGTAGAGTGTAGAAGGTTGGATTTGAGATTGCAAGCATTAAGTGACAAATACAAATCAGATAAAAAGTATAAAAAAGATGCTTTCATTCATACTTTGATGGGCTTAATCTATGATGCGAATAATGATTATAATAATGCCTTTATTGCTTACCGAAATGCTTATCTGATTTATGAAAATGAATATAAAGAGCTTTTTAAGCTATCAGCGCCTCTTCAATTAAAGAAAGATTTAGTACGTACCGCTGACCTCGGTGGACTTTGGACGGAAAGAGATGAGTATATACAAGAGTTCGGGATAGAATATGAAAGACCTTCTGCTGATGAGGCTAATGCAATAGTCATATGGAATAATGGATTGGGGCCTGTCAAACAGGAATGGGGACTTAATTTTGCGATTGTTCATAATGGAAATGGTTGGGTCTCTTTTGTAAATAAACAACATGGGATGTCATTTCCTTTTTATATCGGGAACAATGACTTGAGAGCTGTGACTTGGGTGAAGGCTGTATTTCCTAGATATGTTGTAAGACCAAATCAATTTACGAGTGCTGAAGTGATTGCTGATTCAGAAGAATACCCATTGGAGCTAGCCCAAAATATTAATGCAATTTCAAACAAGGTTTTAAGTGAACGAATGGCTTTAGAAATGGGGAAATCACTTTTCAGAACTGCTATGAAACAAGCAGCAGCCTATAAAGTTGGACAGAAAAGAGAGGGCCTAGGAACGCTTATGAGTATTGTAGGGAATGCAAGTGAAAGTGCAGATACAAGAAACTGGCAAACCTTACCTGCGTCAATTTCATATACAAGAGTACCAGTTTCGGATTCAGATTCTTCTTTTATTGTACGTATGAAAAATGCAGAAGGAAGAAATGAGAATAAAAAAATTGATATAAAACTGAACAAAGGTCAAACTAAAATTGTTTCTATAAATACCTTACAAACAAGGAATAATAAATTGCAATAAACCACACTTGTTATTATATATAAAGTCGGAAGAACCCCAACCTTTCGACTTTTTCCTTAACAAAAAAGCCAAAGTAAACATAAATTTACTTTGGCTTTATTGATAAAAGGAATTTCAAATCTATAAATTGATTTTCTCTTTCTTAGGATACTTGATCGTATATGAAAGTGTTAACTCCTTAGTTTCATTAGGTGCTAACTCTATGTTCCATATGACAGAACCATTACCAAAAAGTTCTCCTTCAGATAGCTCTTTTACTTCAATCTCAATGTTTTTATCAGATGATAAAGGAATCTGATCAATCACTTTAGAATTAATAGGGAATGACTTCGTGTTCTTCATCGAAATTTTATAGGTAAATGTCTGTTTGATGTATGAACCTACTGACTGTTTAGCTGTGTAAACATTTACTTTTTCTCGTTGTACTTTTATAGAAGGATCAACTCCAAATGAAACCTCCAATGTATCTAAAAACTGAGCAGTATTAATGTCAGTCTGTCCCATAAATGAGTTTTCGACATAAACATTTGCCTTCCCATTCATCAATTCAGAAACATTTTCATCTGTGATAAGAGCGACTAAATACACTTTATCGCTCAACTTCGGAATGCATTGATATTCGTACTCAGCATCAAATTCTTTTTGGAAAAACTGGATAGTATTTGAGCTTTTTTGAGACTTAAAAGATTGTTTTGCTCCAACGGCATATTCTTTTGCTGTCTGCTGATTATTGATAAGAGTTTTACTTGCTAATTTGAAGTCAGGTTCTTCATCAAGCGCTGGTTCGTACACTACTACCTCATCTAAAGATTCTGAATCTTCCATAAAGAAATCTATTTCAATCTCTTCTTCTAGTACTTCTTCATCGGGCACAGCTACGACTTTTGGTAGGGTACTTACGAAGTTCAAATATTGAGGGTAGAGTTGAGGCATTCCAGCATAAGTTTCTGTATCGGCACTAGAAAGTGTTAGATCAATATTTTTCCAATCTATACTTGTCCATTGATAAACTTCAGCTTTATAAGTGAATGCGAGTGGTTTTTGAGTGTCAGTAAAACGAATATCATAAGTTGGTACCCAAGCAGAATTCTCTACTAAATAGCTAAGCTCAATTTTACTATTCTTCCCGATTTTTCCTTCAACTTCAACACTTACTTCATAAGAAGGTGTGTAAGTTTGCTTGTATAAATCATTGTACTGATCAATTAATCGAGTAAGTTCAGATTGAAGTTTATCTCTGTTTTTTTCTCTAGTAAGTAGGTCAAGTTTGGTCTTGCTGATCTCGTTAAAGTAAATCTTACTAAGAGACTGATAATCGGCAGGGCTAATTGTAGCATCAGTACCTTTTATATTTTTATTCGTTTTTAAGAACTCCAATTGATCTTTTAGGATACTGATATGTGTTTTTTCTAGCGCAATTTTATCTCTAGCTTCTTCCAATTTTACAGTTAAGGCTTCAGCTTCTTTCGTTTTTTCAACCTCATTTAAATGGTCAAATTTGCTTTGAACTTTTAAAACCATGAATGAGCCATCTTCTTTCACTCGGATACTCTTTTCTTTTAAGTTTGGAGAAAGTCCTTTAAAAATTAATGTTGTCTTTTCATTTTTAAGGCTAAATGAACCTTTTCTCAATACTTGTGCTCCATTGAAATATACTGTAGAAGATGAAATTGGAGCATCTACGATCAATTCATTTTGAGAAAAACCATAGAAAGGCAATAAACAAAGAATACTTGAGAGGTAAAAAATATATTTCATAGTATCGGTGGTTTTATTCTTTTAAAGTTTGATGTTCTAACTTGATCCTAGTTTTTGTAAATTTAAAACCCTATTTCAAAAATGATGCTAAATACTTTTTTACTTAAATTTTATCGGGTATTGAATGTTAAATTGATAACATTTTCCCTCCAATGAGATTAGAGAAGAAAGATAAATTTAATGATACATGTACGACTATTGGCAAACTTTTCTGAATGGTTATATTGGTTATTTTAACTATTTATGGACCTCGATCACAGAACCTTCTTTTTACAATTATTTTTATGCTTTAATAGTAATTTCACTTTTAGTATTCTCATTAGAAATCTTAAAACCTTGGAGAGAAAATCAACCTAAGTTTCGAAAAGATTTTTGGTTAGATTTCTTCTATATGATTTTTAATTTTTTCCTTTTCTCTCTGCTGATTTATAATGCAAGTTCTGATGTAGTTGTAAAGGCTTTCAATGACTCTTTAGCTAATATTGGTATCTCTAATTTGGTATTTATAAGTTTAGAGAATTTACCTTATTGGTTAATTTTATTGATCGGGTTTGCTCTAAGGGATTTTATCCAATGGAACGTACACCGTTTATTACATCGGGTATCATGGCTTTGGGAGTTTCATAAATTACATCATTCGGTTAAGGAAATGGGTTTTGCTGCTCATTTAAGGTATCATTGGATGGAAACTGTTGTTTATAGAACAATCGAGTATATTCCATTAGCACTTATTGGAATTGGTCTTTATGATTTTTTCTACATTCATATTTTCACCATAATGATTGGTCATCTAAACCATGCTAATATCAATATTAATTATGGTCCGCTGAGGTATATTTTTAATTCTCCTCAAATGCATATTTGGCACCACGCTCAGTCGTTGCCAGGCAATTATAAGACAGGAGTGAATTTTGGGATTACTCTAAGTATTTGGGACTATCTATTCAAGACGGATTACATTCCTTATCCAGGACAAAATATTGAACTTGGTTTTGATGGAGATGAGAAGTATCCGAAGACTTTTCTGAAGCAAATTACTTCTGGGTTTTCAAAGAGTCGGAAGTAGTTGATTTATGTATCTGAAACTCTTCTATCAGGTATATAAAGATGCCTAGAAGGGCAGGTGTGAATATATTGATAATCCAGATGATGAATGTAGCTTGGAAGATGATATTTGCTTCTACTCCATAGTTACTAAAGAAAATATGAGCACTTGCTTCTCTTACACCTAAATCACCAATAGCATTTAGCGCAGGTACAAAACTCTTTGAAACAAACACAAGAGCGATTCCAATCATCAGTGTTGAAATTGAGTTTTGAACATCTAAAAAATAGAAGATGAAAAGATATTGAATACTAAATATTGTATATCTCAGAAATGCTAATAAAATATTTCTACCAATTGTTTTTGACGAATATTGAATAAGAAAATCAGTGAATTTAAACTTCCGTTTTTTCTTGATAACTAAAAATGAAACAAGTATAAGTATAGTTATTAGAATGATAGAGATGAAATAAGTATACTTTGTCCATGAATTGAAATATAGAAAAGCAGCGCAAAGCCCAACACACAAAGTTGGTATACTCATCAAGGTATTGTTTACTATCGTTGGTCCAGTTGTTTTAAGTTTTTGACTATTCTTACTAAGGTATTTTCCTTTTCCTATTATATCCCCGATAATTCGCCCTGAAAAAAAAGATAAAGCAACAGATTGAAGTGTACCCTTAAAAACTTCTTTAAAAGAAATGTTCAAATGTAATTGTGCAAGTAAGTACCAACGAAGTGATTCAATTAACCAATTAATAGGAACTAGTAAGACTGATATAGCCAAAAAGGTAAGATTTGTATGTTTTGGAAGGCTGAAAAGTTCTTCAGAGTTTAGCTTATCCTTAAATACATAAATCATGAATATACAGCTCAAAACAAAGCTGATTTGACTGAATATTTTGAAAAAAGGAATTTTATTGGTCTTATAATGACCCTCGGACATAAAAAATCGCTTAAGCAATATGGAATTTGGCTACTATTTTTTACAAATAAATTATAACTTATATACAATCAGATATTGTATTTTTTATCTTTAAAGATCAAAACACAATTATAGGGATATATGCTTAAAAATATAATTTTTTTCTTTTCAGCTATTTTTTTTATTTCAGCATGTAGCTCAGTTGAAATGTTTAATGAGGAAAAGCCATATACTTTATTGCTAGGAAGGTATCGTTATGTGGAAGAAATAAAATCATTGCAACGATCTTTAGAGCAAGAAGATATCAATACTTTTGTCTACACAGAACATAATGAAACTTCTGGACAATGGTTTCTTCTTTTTACAGGAGCATTTTCTTCAAAAGATAAATTAATTAACCTCAAGCAGGATTTAGAAGAGAAGTACGGCTTTAAAGGTATTAAACTTGAAGACTACAGTGGTGTTTCTAAATTTCAGAAAGTAGATTTAAATAAAGCTCAGAAAAAATATCTATCAAAAGTAAAAAATAAAAATTCAGAAACGTCATTTAATCATATACCTTTAATTAATGGGTACCGAATTCAAAATGTTAGTTATATCAATTTTAGAGATGATTTTGATGTCTTAAAAACTACAAGTGTAAAAGTGATCCGTCCGAGGTATTGGTTTGGAATTCCCTTTAAGTCAATCTCGACATATTTGAATTCATTTACGGAAGTAACCTACGAGCATTGTTTGACACACGAAATGTTTAAAATAACGATTTTGGGTAAAAAACACGATGATTCCCGACTCACTAAGTTCTTAAGGGAAAGTGTTTGGGAAGGAAGAGAGCGCAATGTGACGCAAGTATTTCTTGAAAAAGATGAATCTGTTTGGGATTTTCAAAGTTTGAACTCTTATCAAAAATTAGAATTATCAAGAATGTGGGAAAGAGAGAATTATACATTCTTTGTTTCTGAAATACATTCACCTAGTCAGCTAACTAAAAAATGGAACCAAGTTTCATCTTCATCATCTACTTACACTAACTCACCTTTGTTCAATAATTTAAATTTAATGTCTTCTTTTTCTAGTCAAGATATTTTTATGACAGATATTTCTTTTGTGAAAAAATATAGAAAAAAAGAGAGTGAAGTATTAAATGGCGTTTATCAGATTAAATATGGTTTCTTTGATAAAGAAAAAGGTGCTTGGGAAGCGAAGTATTACTTTTTGAATGATATTGAATCTGCAAAAAAATCGTATAATCTTCTTTATTCTGATAGTGAAGTCAACAGCGTCTATGAAAATTTGGAAACATCATTTGGTAAAGCTCAACTGAGGTATATCAAGGTTTTGACTCCTCACACCAATATTTATCAATTGAAGGCAAATGAGCTTCAGTTTGTCATAAACAATATAGTAGGGGAGGTGAGTAATAAGAAAAAAGCCCTTCTATCTAAAGAAGAGCTTTTAATGATTTATCATTTATATTTTAACCCTTTAAAAGAAAAGGTCTTATAATTCTTGATTTGTGATCAGCTCTTGAAGCTTTGGCCAGTTATTCATAGCTTCATTGATGTAATTGTCTGTTTCAGATTTTACTTTATAGTAACCTTGCGTATTCCACTGTACATCACCAATAGTACTTTTGATCGTATTTTTGTAAAGTGCCTTTTGGTTTTGAGCAATCTTTACAGAATGTGACAGACTTTTATCTTTTATATAGCTAATAAAGTTATCGTAAATGCGATTCGAAATTGTAAAAGTGTTACTGAATTCTTGAAGATTCATCTCATCAAAATCAGCCTTGTGATTAGAGATATATTTGATCGCGAAATCTCTGAAAAGATCTTTCTGAAGCAGTTCAAAATATAGTGCTGAATAGTCAATCTTTTCTTTAATCTCAATGTCAGGAACAATTCCTCCTCCTCCTAAAACTGTTCTACCAGATTCAGTATGGTAAACCTGAAGACTATCTGATTTTACTTCACCTAGAGCTTGTTCATAGTTGCCTCCTTCGTAAGGTTTCTGAATTGAACGTCCACTTGGTGTATAATATCTAGAAATGGTTAACCTTAATAGTGCGCCATCTTCTAGTTCTAGCTGTCTTTGGACTAATCCTTTTCCAAATGATCTTTTTCCAACTATCAAGGCTCTATCATAATCTTGAAGTGCACCAGCTACAATCTCAGAAGCCGAAGCTGAGTATTGATTGATCAAGACGATCAGCTTTCCTTCTTTAAATGCTCCATTTGAGGTGGAGTAATCTTTGCTGTCAAAGTCTTTGTATTTTCCTTTTGTTTTGACGATTAATTTTCCTTCATCCAAAAATTCATCTACTATTTTGACTGCATGACTCAAATACCCGCCACCATTATCTCTTAAATCTAGAACGAGCTGCGTCATTCCTTCTTCTTTGAGTTGATCTAGGCTTGATTTAAATTCTTGATAAGTAGAGCTACCGAATTTATTGATACGAATGTAACCACTTTTCGAATCAAGCATAAAAGCAGCATCTACGGCAGGGGTCGGAACGTGTCCTCTAGTGATTGCATAATTAATCAGAGAATCGACGCCATACCTTTTTACTTTAAGATTAACGATGGTTCCTTTCTTACCTCTTAACTTTTTAACCAATTCATTTGAAGCTTTTCCTGTTCCTGCAATGAGAGAAGTATCGGCATAAATAAGTTGGTCTCCAGCCTTGATTCCTGCTTGAGATGAAGGTCCATCTTTCAGTACATTTACAACTTTGATGGTGTCTTTCAATAAGCGGAATTCTACTCCGATTCCTTCAAAACCTTCATCAAGGTGAGAATTAACAATCTCAGAATTTTTAGGTGCAATGTAAGATGTATGTGGATCTAGTTCTTCTAAAATACGATTGATTGCTAGTTCTGATAAGTGATCTGCATTTACTGAATCAACATAAAACTGATCAATGTATTGAAGTATGTGATCTAGCTTTTCTGAATGTTGTGAAAAACTATTAGGTCTAGAATCCCTATATATGAATTTCCCAAGCCACATTCCTGCACAAATACAAAGTGCAACTATGATTGGGAGATAAATATTCTTCAATTTATTTTGATCATCTCTAGTTTCCATATACAAGTTTTAGGGCAATTCTAAGTGTACCAATTATTTTTTATTGAAGATAAAGCCGCGTTCATCAACTCTTTCTTCAAAATCAATTTCAAGATCCAAGAGGTACATTAAATGTTTTTTATCAACCAATACCTTAATCGAATTGATTTCATAGATTTCATCATCATCTTTTTTTGTATCAAATCCGATAAAGAATCCTGCGCCACCACAGCCACTGCCTCTCATTCCAACTCTGAATTGGTAGTCTTCAGGTATGCTTTTGTTTTGCATAATATCTTGAATCTCCTTTGAAGCTTTGTCTGTAATTGATAGTGGTAATAATTTCATTATAATTTCCTTTTTTAGTTTAAACCCTCTAATCTTCTACCTTGTTTATGATTAATAAACTTTACCTATCTAAAAAGAAAATAAAATTACTGCAATTTTCCTTTCCAAGTAATGTAATCTTTAGGGAAGTCTACTTCAGTTTCTTCTTTGAAGATTCCATAATAGGTAGAACCTGAGCCTGTCATAGAAACGTATTCAGCTCCAGCTTGTCTTAATTGATTAGAAATTGTTTCGAAAACTGGATATTTTTTAACAAGTCCATCTTCGAAATCATTTTTAATCTTTCCTTGCCATTCCTCTATTGGGGAATTCTCAAGAATCTCTTTAGTCTGATGTAATGACACTTTTGGAATGACGCCACTGTAGGCTTCTTTTGTAGAAATATGAATATTTGGATAAACTAAAACGATAAATTTACCGCTTAAATTTAACTTGATATCTTCAAATATTTCACCTCTGCCTAAAACCCATTTTGGTTTATTTTTAATAAAGAATGGGCAATCACTACCCAATTCGGCAGCATAAGTTTCTAATTGCTGATCTGAAATACCGAGTTCGAAAATTTGATTAATCAGTTTCAGACAAAAAGAGGCATCGGCCGAACCTCCACCAAGACCTGCTCCAATTGGTATTCTTTTATCTAAATGGATTTTTACAGGAGATATATCGTAATCTGCTGCAATCAAATCATATGCTTTTTCGCAAAGATTTTTCCCTCCGTCAGTAGGAATGTGTATCCCAGATGAAGTAAACTGAAATTCATTACTTTTAATGATTTCAAGGTTTTCTTCCCATTCAACAGGGTAAAAACACGATTCTATATTATGAAATCCGTCTTCTCTCTTAGATACGATATTTAAGCCAATATTGATTTTGGCATTTGGAAAAACGATCATTTGTTAGTGTTTAATCAGATTGTTTTTTGCGTTCGTTTTTAATCGCTTTTGAAAGGAAGTATAGGAAACTTCCTACTACTGACCCAAAGATCAGTATCATGCTAATAATTGATGATGTAGACATACAAAAGTAGTTTAAAAATTTAATTTATGACCTTTTCAGCTTCTTTCTTGTGTACAAATTTCTTGTAGAGTAGATTGTTTAGAATTATGCCCAAGCCAAAAACAATAACCCATTGTGTTAGAATCGTGGCATTACTGTATACATCAAAAACATTCCAGTTACCTTCTTCATCAAACCATGGATATTTACTGTAGCCTTGTGACATCCACCACCAAAGTAGGGTGAAACCTAGAGGTATGATAAGGTAAATTGTGAATCTGAAGAATGTGCTGTTTAATTTTACTTCTGAGTCAACATCTATAAATTCTTTTTTGAAAAGGGAAATTCCATAACGATGAACAGCAAAAGCAATAGCCATTCCTGAAATAATGAGTCCTAATCCCCAAACCCAATCTTGGTTGGCAAAGAAGTCTAATGAATAAGCGGAAGGTAGCCCCATTACCATACAAATTCCAATCACAATCACAGTAGCCTTTTTTCGATCAAAGCCTAAATCATCTAACATTTTGATAAACATTTCGATCATTGTGAGTAAAGAACTGAAGGCTGCAAAGAAAAATGCTAAAAAGAAGAAGACCGAAAGAAAATCTCCACCGGGGAATTGATTAAACAGTTTTGGGATAATGGTAAAGGTTAGTGCAAAATTTCCACTTTGTAAAAATGCAAGAGCCTCCTGATCACTTGAGGCAAGTGCAAAAACAGAAGGGATAATAGCCATGCCAGCAATCAATGATGCCGTATTATTTCCAAACCCACTGATGAAAATATTTAAACTGACATCTTCATTTTTTCTTGAATAAGACGAAATTGTAAGCATCAATCCCCATCCTGCACCAGTTGACCATGCAGACTGAGTGACTGCTTCAATCCAAACCGTAGGGTTTTTAAACAAAGAAGTATCGATTTGATACATGTATTCAAGACCATGAATTCCATTTCCAATGTTGACTGCAATTAAGCCGATCAATATTAGCATTCCGAATAGGGTAGGGATAAGTATTTTATTTGCTTTTTCTAAGCCTTCTTGAACTCCTCTGTAAAGAACTACACCTGCTACAATCAATGCGATTATATGTAAAATTACAGTACTGATATTTTCACTAGAGATGTCACTCCAGAAATGTTGTAAAAACTGAGGGTCACTTTGTAATGATTCATTTATTGAAATCGTTCCTACTAGATTTTGTGTGGCAAGAAATAAATAACGAAGTCCCCAAGCAGTGACCACAGAATAGTAAAATGTGATCCCTAGCGTACAAACGGCAATAAAAAAGCCTAACCAAGTATATTTTTTTCCAGCAGCTTGTGCATAAGAACTAACAACACCGCCTTTAAATTTTTTACCAATCGAAAATTCGGAAAGTAGAATTGGGATAGACCAGATGAGAAGAAAAAATATCCATAAAACAATAAATGTACCTCCATACTGACCTGCTAGTCTTGGGAATCTCCATAAGTTTCCTGCTCCGACAGCCATTCCCAAAGATGCTAATATCAGTCCCCAACGACTGCTGAATTCTTGTGTTTTGTTCATAGTTAGTGGTTAAAAGAATGCTATTGATTGGTTTTAGTTTAGTTATTTCAATAGCTATAAAAATAAAAGAAAGGCAGGATTTCTCCTGCCTAAATATGAGATGAATGTAAAACGAATTACATCAATTCTTTAATCAATTGTTCTATGCTTAAACCTTCTGCTTCAGCCTTAAAGTTTCTTACAATTCTATGTCTAAGAATAGGAGTGGCAACACTTTGTACGTCTTCAATGTCTGGGCTATATCTGCCATTTAAAAGTGCGTGGCATTTCGCTCCTAAAACTAAGAATTGTGATGCTCTTGGCCCTGCTCCCCATTCCAAATATTTATTTGTAGTTTCTGGAGAGTGAGGTGTATTTGGTCTTGTTTTATTGACCAATTTTACGGCATATTCAATGACGTTATCTGCAACAGGTACTTTCTTAACTAACTGCTGGAAATAAATAATTTCCTCTTTGCTAATTACTTTGTTACAGGTAGGTCTAAAGTTTTCTGTAGTCTTTTTAACAATCTCGACCTCCTCGTCATAAGAAGGGTAGTCCAATTGAATATTGAACATGAAGCGGTCTAATTGAGCTTCAGGTAGAGGGTAAGTACCTTCTTGTTCAATAGGGTTTTGAGTGGCTAGAACGAAAAATGGACGATCTAATTCATAATGTTTTCCTGCGATTGTCACCGCATATTCTTGCATTGCTTCCAAAAGAGCTGCTTGAGTCTTAGGAGGAGTACGGTTGATCTCATCTGCTAAAATGATATTAGAGAAAATAGGACCTTTTACAAAATGAAATCTTCTTTCATTGTCCATAGTCTCTGAACCTAGAATATCAGAAGGCATTAAGTCTGGTGTAAATTGAATTCTATTAAAGTCTAAATCCAGAACATTAGAAATCGTTTGTATTAAAAGCGTCTTTGCAAGACCTGGAACACCGACCAAAAGACAGTGTCCTTGACAGAAAATTGAAGTGATTACAAGATGAACAACTTCGTCTTGGCCAACAATAACTTGACTTATTTCTTCTTTTAATTTCTTATAAGCGATATGTAGAGCATCTGCTGCTTCTTTATCTGACTGAAAGTTAATTGACATTGAAAGCTTAATTAAGGGATTGAACTCAATTCAGGATACACGACTTTTTTAGCCTGTAATTCTATAAAAATATAGTTAATAATCTAAGTCTCAAAAATGATTGTGCTTTGTTTCCTCTATTCTTGAGTAAAAGATTATCCTTCACATTGTTTTTGTACAAAAAAAGCGTTTCCTATTCTAAAATAAGAAACGCCTTTTAATTTGAAAAGAAACTTGTTTATAAGTCTTTTAACAAATCACATTCTAAATATTCAGGGTCGATGTCAATAAATACATCATTTCTAGCTGACTTTAACCATTCTTGGAAAATTTCACCTTTTCGGTTATTCAAAGTCGCTGAATGAAGCTTTTGGTAATCGTCTTTTAAGTTAGCCGAGTGAGGCTTTTTATAATCTTTGTAGTAGATCATTCTCACGGCTTGACTTCCATCTTCCAAACGGTAACGAGCAGGAGTAGAATAACTATCAATGCTCATTGTATCAATTGTAAAGAAAATCACAGGGTCTAGTTGATCTGTTGCCACCCAAGCACTACCTGTTGTTTGATCAGAGAATAGTCCACCGTTACCACGAGTAGCTTGATCGTCAGAGAAGTCTTTAGCTGCTTGTTCAAATGTGATACTATCAGCAACCAATAAATTTCTTACGCTATCCATTTCAGCTTCAGCTCTTTTGATGTCATCGTTATTTGGTTGTGGCCTTACCAAGATATGACGAGAATGGAATCTGTTACCTCTTCTTTCTAATAATTGAATTAAGTGAAATCCAAATTCAGATTTGATGGGATCTGCAATTTCACCAGGCTCAATAGTTAGTGCAACTTCTTCAAATTCAGGGACTAGCTCACCTCTACCATGCCATCCTAAGTCTCCACCTTGACGAGCCGAACCATAATCTTCAGAATAAAGCTTTGCTAAATCTTCAAACTTTTCTCCTTTTTCTATTCTTTCTTTTATGGCATCAAGCTTTTGTCTTGCTTTTTCATTTTCAACATCACTCACTGTCGGCTCAATGATAATTTGTCCAACAATGGCTTCTCCAGCCAAAAATGGAATACTATCTCTAGGAATTGTATTATAATATTCTTCCACTTGTTTAGGAGTGATTCGTACTCCATTAATAATCTGACCTTGCATGGTCTGAACAAGTGTTTGCTCTCTTACTTCTTCTCTAAGTTCTTCTTCAAGTTCAGTTACAGTTGTTCCAAGTACTTCTTCTAGCTTTTCTTCAGAACCGTATTGCATGACCATATAGCGCATTCTTTGCTCCATTTGGCCATCAATTTGACCTGCATCAACTTCAACTGAGTCAATTTCAGCTTTAGCAAGCATTACTTTATTAATAACGAGTTGCTCAAGAATCTGACATTTTGAGTCTGATTCAGAACCTCTAACTTGTCCATTCATCAACATTTGCTGATAAGAATTCTCCACTTCTGAAAGTAGGATAATATGATTATCAACTCTCGCAACAATCTTATCTACGACTACCGCATCCGATTGAGCAAAGGAGCTAAAAGGTAAAGCACCCATTAACAGTCCAAAAAATAGGCATTTAATTAATCTCATATATTTCATAGTCTTTATTCGCTTCAGCTTTTTCAAATGTGTTTTTCAACAAGTTTTTACGAAGATCTGTTTTTCGTTTGTATAAAAGCACTTCTTTGATCTTATTTTCAACAAAAGACATAGGAGAGTCTTCATCTTGAATTTTGTATTCATCTATTAAGAAGAAATACGTGAAATCTTCGTCTTCAGCCTCCCAAAGCTTTTTTCGTTTCAATGCTGTCGTAAGTTTACCTACTTCATTATTGAAAGGAGTATTGAAAATTATTTCATCTAGTTCTACCCAAGTGTTTCGATCTAAATGAACCTGGTCTCCGTAAGTGAAAGCCAAAGATCGTAATTTTTCAACATCTTCTTCTTTATCTGATAAAAGAAATGGTTTAACTCGTTTGATCCCAGGAGTACCTTTAGGGAACTTCAAGAAAATACCTCTGACGATATTAGTTCGAAGTAAAAAATTATCCTTGTTTGTTTCGTAAAAATCTTGAATCTGCTCTTGAGAAATAACGGTATCCATGTTTTGAGAAACATATTGTTTTTCAAAAGCATAAATCATTAATTGATCTCTGTAATCTTCTACTTTCAAATCAATTTTTTCAAAGTCGATGGTTTCTGAGTTCTTTGCTTGCTCAACGACCAACTGATTTTGAACCCATTTTTCAATATATTTTTTACGAAGTGAGTTACTGTCTGAAGCAACCGTGCCTTCCAAAATTTTGTCTAATTCAGATTGATAAAGGTAATGATCACCAACTCTTGCAACGGTGATTTCATCCTCATTTTCAGTGTCAAAAATAGAACTAACTTGTTCACAAGCCCCGAACAAGAAAGCTGGTATTAAAAAGATAAATGCCTTTTTCATATATGAGATTATGGCTAATTAGAATACAAATCTAAAGAAGCCTTTACAAACTGATACCGCAAAGAAGATTTTTTGACGCCTTTTTGATTTTTTTAACAATGATTTCAGTCTTTCTTCAAAATCGTTTAACACTATTTTCTTAGTTGAATTGAACTCTTGTAGTGCTTTAAGTATAAAATAAGAATATTTAAATTTTACTTGTTTAGAAAAGAACAAGCTGCTTAAGCTTTAATGTTATTAACTCGGAACTTTCAGATCAGCTTGGGAAATATTTTTGAAAATGTGTTAGATTTCAAGCATGATTTATTAAATGTAATGAATCAGTTTTTTTATGAAAATAAATATGAAAATGAGAAAGCTATTAGTAGCAGGATTGATGTTTGGAAGCCTACTTTCTTCTTGTTCACCAGAAAAGAAAGCGGAACAAGCTGAAGAACAAATTCTTAATGTTGCAGGAGGAAGAATCGAAAGATTAGAAAACTTCGATTCTAAGTATATTACACCAAGAAATGTAGATGTTTGGCTACCAGATAATTATTCTGATAGTAAGAAATATGCAGTTCTTTATATGCATGATGGTCAGATGCTTTTTGATTCTACAACGACTTGGAATAAACAAGAATGGAAAGTTGATGAAGTGGTAAGTGATTTGCTTAAAAAAGGGACAATTAAAGATTGTATTGTCGTAGGAGTATGGAATATTCAAGCTGAGAGACATTCGGATTATTTTCCTCAAAAGCCTTTTGAAGCATTAGGACAAACGGTTAAAGATTCCTTGATCAGTAAAGCGAAAAGAAGTGAAAATACTCACCTGTTCTCTACTACAGTGAATTCTGATAATTATTTGAAGTTCTTAGTGAAAGAATTAAAGCCTTATATCGATTCTCATTATTCTGTTAAAACAGATATGGAGAATACAGTAGTAGCAGGCTCTAGTATGGGCGGATTAATATCAATGTATGCAATCTGCGAATACCCGCAAGTATTTAGTGGAGCCGCTTGTATTTCTACGCATTGGCCAGGAATTATGCCATCGGCTGATAATCCTGTTCCTGCAAAATTTATGGAGTATCTAGATGCGAATTTACCAGACCCTACTAATCACAAGATTTATTTTGATTATGGTACAGCAACTTTAGATCAATATTATGAGCCTTACCAGTTAGAAGCTGATAAAATTATGGAGAAACATGGTTTTAACAGTAGTAATTGGGAGACTAGAAAATTTGAAGGAGAAAACCATTCTGAGAATGCTTGGAATAAAAGGTTACACATTCCTGTAACTTTCTTATTGAATAAATAAGAAAGCTCTAAGCACATTTATAAAGCAAAAAAGTCATCCTAATCTACTTAGGATGACTTTTTCATTATATTTTTCTTTTGAAGAATTTCAAGTTTACGATCTCTTGTTCATTTAAGAATCTCCAATTACCGCGTGGTAAATCTTTCTTTGTTAATCCTGCAAAAGCTGTACGGTCTAGCTTTTCCACTACATACCCAAAGTGTTCAAAAATTCTACGAACAATACGATTTCTACCAGAGTGAAGTTCTATACCGATTTCCTTCTTGTCTGGAGTTAAGATAGAGAAACCATCAATATCAACAGCACCATCTTCTAATACAAACTGTCTATGAATGATCTTTTCATGATCTTCATCTTTAAGTGGTTTGTTTAGCGTAACATAATATACTTTCTGAGTATTTCCAGAAGGATGAGCTAATTGTTTTGCTAGTTCACCATCATTAGTGAAAAGAAGAAGTCCAGTTGTGTTTCTATCTAATCTTCCAACAGGGTAAATACGAGATTCACCTGCATTTTTCACCAAAGACATTACTGTCTTACGCTCTTTAGGATCTTTAGTAGTCGTGATAAATCCTTTTGGTTTGTTGAGAAGGACATAAGTCAGTTTTTCCTTCTTCAAAACTTTATTCTGATGTTTTACAGTGTCATTTGGTTTTACTTTATAACCAAGTTCGGTAACTACTTTACCGTTCACTGTAATTTCTCCATTCTGAATTAAAACATCAGCTTCACGTCTTGAACATACACCTGAATTGGAAATGTATTTGTTCAATCTGATTTCTGCAGATGTTTCTTTATTCTGCTCCTGATTTTTCTTTTTCTGAATTTCTCTGATTTTTTTGAAATCGTAATCAGGAGAATTTTGCTTCTTCTCATCAGCAGGAGAATGTGGTCGCATCAAGTTTTTGTCATCAACGTGCTTTTGTCTAGAAGCTTTTCGATCGTTGATGCGTCTTTCACGAGATTTTTCTTGTTTCTGTCTTCTTAATGCTTCCTTTTTATTTTTAGGAGTATTTGTCGGGATAAGACTATTATTTTTTCCCGCAACTATTCTTTTTTTTCTCATAATTAAATGATTTAGGGGTACTTCACAGCAGCCCAAACCCAAAATATCGGACACAATCCGTTCCTAGTATAGTTATAAGAAACTAATTATGTAACGAAATAGCCCGCAAATGTATGCCATTTTTATTGAAAAAAGAAGCAATAGATAAAGTTGTTAAATCAAATTATTGATCTCGGCAGCGACAACTTCTTTAATCTCTGAAGATGAGTTGACTAGGTTGTCAATCATGGGGGAGAAGTCTTTTGTTAATATGCCTCCATTTTTTAAGGCCTCAAGTTGTAGAAGCATAGAATTAAAATCGGAAACATTGATGTAGGCAATGCTTGACTTTAACTTATGTGCATAGTGAGAAACTTGTTTGATGTCGCCAGTATCGTATGCTTCTTTAATATTTAAGGACAATTCTCCTAGACTTTTATGAATCAGTTCTAGAAGTTTTAATGATAGATTTTTATCATTAGAGGTTACCTCATATAAAGGTGAAAAATCGACGTCTATCGTGTTGATTTTCATGGGGTAAAAAGTGGTAGTGTTGGTTTTGTTACAATATATTGAGTCCAGTGACCCTAGTTTGTTTTAAATTAAAGAAGTTTTATTTGATTCACAAATTAATACAAGCAATTCTAGAAATGTTCTTTTAGAACTCATTTAAGCCAAGAAATGCTAATAGGGTTTCTAAGAATTGTTCAAAATTTTCTGGGTAGTCATCAGTACCTTCAGATTGAAATTTGAAATCATGAATTTTGGCACTTACAGACCAATAAGCTCCTTCGCCCTCAACATTAACGTATTGTTTGTCCCATTTCAAGCCAGTCAAGTATCTGAAGAAAAATTCCCATTCTTCTGCAAGAGGAGAGATAACGTTTTCAGTTTTATTTCCCTCACTGATTTTTGTGAAATGAATAAGTTGCTCTTTGTTTTTAAGAACAATTGAGGTGCCATCTTCGGCAGCCAAAACAATGTGTAGATAAAGATTTTGCATAACGGAAATAAAAAAAGCCGTTTACAAAATAAAATGCAAACGGCTTGTGTAGCGAAGACGGGAGTTGAACCCGTGACCTCAGGGTTATGAATCCTGCGCTCTAACCAACTGAGCTACCTCGCCATAAATTTGAGAACGAAAATAAAATATTGTAGCGAGAACGAGAGTTGAACTCGTGACCTCCGGGTTATGAATCCGACGCTCTAACCAACTGAGCTACCTCGCCAAAAATATGAGAACAAAAATAAAATAGTAGCGAAGACGGGAGTTGAACCCGTGACCTCAGGGTTATGAATCCTGCGCTCTAACCAACTGAGCTACCTCGCCATAAATTTGAGAACGAAAATAAAATATTGTAGCGAGAACGAGAGTTGAACTCGTGACCTCCGGGTTATGAATCCGACGCTCTAACCAACTGAGCTACCTCGCCATATTAAAATAATGCAATTGTGATGAAGTTGATGCTGATCTAAGAATTGTATTATTTTCTAACACTAACGCCCTAAAAAGCGTCCCCTTATCAAAATCGCGGTGCAAATATGAAGGCTTAAATTTAAATTTACAAATCTTCGACCTAAAAAAATGATAAAATAATTGAACCTTGTTCCTTTAATCATTTCTTCTAAATTGCATTAGTACAAACGTTAAGTTGATACTAAAATCTGCATTTTTTATGTCAAAATTTAAATATGAAGCTGAATTTGAAGTAAATGCACCTGTGGGAATGTTGTTCCCATATTTGTCTACTCGTAGTGGATTGGGTGATTGGTTTGCAGATAAAGTTGAAGTTCTTCCTGATAAAAAAACTTTTATTTTTACTTGGGAAGAAGATGAACGAAAAGCTAAACAAACCTTATTGAAGGCGGATTCTCATGTGAAATTTGAATTTGAAGAAGAGGAAGACCCTTCTTTTTTTGAGTTTCATCTAGATTTTAGTGAAATGACCCAAACCTGTTTTATCCGTGTTGTCGATTATTCTGATATGGATGACTTGGCCGAACTTGGCGAATTATGGTCAAATTATATTGATAAGCTAAAAACTATAGTAGGAGCCTAAAATAGTTTACTTTTATTCAATTTAAATCAACATTTAATTTCTATTTTTGCAACCACAATATTGTTTTCATTACATCCTGACTTTTTAGTCAGGTTTTTTTTTGATTTTTAGAAGAGATGTGAACGCTGAGTAAAAGCTAAAACGAATAGTAGGGTAGACTAATAGTATAGTTATGGTATTTGAACACAATAAGAAATATATCCAGCAATTTTCTCGTGCGATAGAGGAGCAAGAGAATGCTTACCTAGTATCTGAGATGGAGTCGTTGCACTCTGCGGATATAGCCCAGATTCTATACCAACTCAATACCGCTGAAAGTAAATACATCATTGATTTATTGACAGCAGAAAGAGCGGCAGATGTACTAAGTGAAATAGAAGAAGATCTTCGTAATGAATTTCTTAAAAACTTCACTGGGGAGGAGTTAGCAAGCTTCATGGATCATATGGATTCAGATGATGCTGCCGATATGCTAAATGAGTTGTCAGTTAAAGAACGTGAGGAGGTACTTTCATCAATGGACAACCGAGAAAGAGCCAATTATATTTTGGAACTCTTGAACTATGATGATGATTGTGCGGGTGGTTTGATGGCAAAAGAACTTGTTAAGGCAAATGTGAATTGGACGGTACAGAGAAGTATTGAAGAAATTCGACGTCAAGCCAAAAAAGTTGAAAAAATCCACACTCTTTATGTTGTCGATGATTACGATGTGCTATTAGGTAGAGTTTCCCTTAAAGAAATGATCTTAGCTGAAGATGATACGCTTATAAGAGATATTTATGTACCTGAAATTGCAATGGTTCATACCTATCAAGACGAAGAAGAGGTGGCAGAACTCATGCAGAAATATGACTTGGAGGTCATTCCTGTTATCAATATTCAAGGTAAGCTACTTGGAAGAATTACAATTGATGATATTGTCGATGTAATTACAGAGCAAGCTGAAATTGATCAGCAAATGATGTCGGGTATCTCTGATAACATTGAAGAAAGTGATGATATAGCAACTATTGTAAAAGGACGATTGCCGTGGCTGCTTGTTGGGGTACTTGGAGGATTGATCAATGCTCAATTCATGGGCTTATTTGAAGATTCTTTAGCTGTTATTCCAATATTGGCTGTTTTTATTCCTTTGATTGCAGCAACAGGAGGAAACGTAGGGATTCAATCTTCAACTTTGGTGGTACAAGCCTTGGCTAATTCAAATATTCAAGATTCGAACTGGGAGCGTTTTATGAAAGTAACAAGTGTTGCTTTTATTAATGGTTTATTGATTGGTGGTTTAGTTTTCTTATTTGTGTTTGTATTTTTTGGAGAACTAAAACTATCATTAGTCGTATCTATCGCCTTATTTACTGTAGTAATGATTGCATCTTTAATGGGATCAATCACTCCATTAGTATTAGATAAATTTGATATAAACCCTGCATTAGCTTCAGGGCCATTTATCACTACAACAAATGACTTAATAGGTATTGCTGTCTACTTTTTCGTAGCTCGTATGTTGTTGAATATCTAGAAATTCAGAACGGAATTCATTTCCATGTGTTAGACTAATTATATTTTCAAATACTCTTTGGGGCAATATTTTAATAGCTCTTAGGCTCAGATTCGTTACGGTATTTTGTCCTAATAGCTTTTGGAAATGTTGCCCTATTTTTAGTCTTGTTTTAAAGGACTTTCTCCATTTTTCTTGATATGAGTTCTCAGTGTAAAGATCTTTTTTATGTAGAGCATCAGCAAGTAATTTAGCCGAATGAATTGCCATGGCCATTCCATTACCACAAAGAGGGGCTATACTCCCCGCTGAATCACCCAAAAAATAGATTCCATTTTCAACACTAGATTTGGCAGAAAAGCTCACATTTTGAACTGTAAGTGGAGTTTTGAAAAGTGAAGTACTATTATCTAAAATTGATTTCAGTTCTGGGTTTTCTTTTAATACTACTTCCTCTAATTCACGAATAGAATTTGAAGCTTTTAACTTGTTTTGATGTACCAAATAGCAAAAGTTAAACTTACCGTCTTCTATTTGAGAAATACCAGCATAGCCACCTCTAAAATTGTGTAGTGAAATGAGGTTGCTAGGAATCTCTAAGTTTGAGGAAAGGTGATATTTGATGCCAACGAAAGGAGACTTAATTTCAAAGGCTTTTCTATTTAAAAGACGGTCAAAAATAGACTTTCTTCCTGCTGCAATAATAGAGATATTAGTCTTAAAAGTTTGAGTCTTGTGTGTTAGCTCAAATTGATTATCAACTTTTTTGATGTTATCAATCTTACAATTTGTAAGAATTGGTATATGAAGTTCTAACGCCCTTCGATATAGTAATTCTTCTAGTAAATATCGGCTAATTCCAATGGCACCTAAGGGTAATTTAGATTTTAGTTTTATACCATTTATACCGCTTACTTGTAGCCTATCGATGATTGGAAGTTCATAGTTTGTCAGTTCTAAACCTAGTTGATTAAGATAAGGCAATACTTCCAATGAAAGATATTCACCACATACTTTATGTCTTGGGTAGGATGATTTCTCAAATACTTGGACATCATGACCCAATAATTTTAAATGGATAGCACAGCATAAGCCTGAAAGACCTCCACCGATGATAGAAATATGAGCATTCATTAAAAAAAGTCTAATTATGAAAATAGCTAGTTTGAAAGCTCTAGTTTATCTACTTTCTCTTTTAAAAACAAAGTAGTTTCCATTTGATTTAATAATGTCTGTTTTTGTCTTTCAATTTGTAAGTCTTTGTTCTTTATTATTTCTTCAAGCAACTCTATGTTATTTTTAAACTCTTTTGTTTTGCTCTCATTTTGTAGGTAAAGAAAATACTGAGCTCTTGGAGTAATTGAATTTATCTGTTGGAGTCTCGTGCTCAGAAGTAATTCTTGGCCTTTTACATTTATATTAAGTTGATCCAAATCACTCAATTCTTCAAAACTAACTTCTAATATAGTGTCTAGTTGTTCGTGTTTTTCATCTTGAATTTTAAGAAGCTCTTGAGCTCTATTATTTATTCTACTAATGGTACTGTCCTCCATAAGAGCAATGATTGGAACATCCAGTGTATCAAAGAAATTTAATTCGCTGTTAAGTGTTTCATCAATCTCTTGTTTTAAAAAGTCTACTTTAGAATTTGCTGTGTCTAAGGCACTCATATGTTTAAGGATGGCATTTTCTTTAGATTCAACTTGATCTTTTAATCTTTTGGTTTCTTCGAACAATTGCTGACTCTTTTTAAATGAGAGTAGTGAAGTGAGTGCAGTAGTTAAATTTTTTGATACTTTTTTGAGGTAAAGTTCATTTTCTTTTTGAGGAGCTGAGAGTGATGAAACTTCTAATATACCAATAGTCTTATTTTTTAATACGAGTGGTATAACCCAGATATGATTAGGTTTACTTTCTCCAAGACTAGAATAAATACTGTTGTAGTTCTCTGGTATATTTTGAATAAGAGTTGGTTTTCTTAGCTTCCCGATTTCATTTATTAATCCGTTTACTTCTTCCAAATTATAATTGTCTATACTTTCTCCGAAAACAGACATTAATTTGAATTGCTTAGATTCAAAATTCTCAACGAGGTAAATCGCTACTCTGTGTGCAGAAATAAACTCACCTATTTCTTTGGTCACGTAATCATATATTTCTGCTTTATCGATTGTATTGATTAGGATGTCATATAATCTGTTTACGCCTTCATTTAACTCGAAAAGGTTCTGATTCTTATTCCCTTTGTCAAGATTAGAATTAGTAGTTGTTTTCAGAGGTGTTGAGTTATCTATTGAAGTATCGATTTGCTTTTTCTCAAATTGTATGTTCGAGTATTTAAAAGTAAAGCATAAACCTAGGTGAGTGTAAATCAGAAAAATGATAAGATATAATAGGCCTCCATCTAAATCCCAGACTTGAATATTATACAACTCATTTAAAAGGTTTGGGCTGATGTAGGCAAACTGAATGGTCCAATAAATAAATGAGATGAATAAAAAGAGTACTTGGTTTTTCTTTTCCTTTTGAAGAAGTAAAGATGTTTGTATAATGAAGTATAAGAATAAAGAGGCAAAAATATTCTGAATTGAAATACTAAAAATGACAAAGTTAAAGTAAGCGATTAAGGTAAGTGAAAGTCGTAACTTTTCTTCACTTTTAAGAAGAATCCATGCAGGTATCAATAAGACAATTGATAGGAAGTTGAGAAAATAGAATTTCTCAAAATTGGGTTGAAGGATGACACTTAGGTTACTAATCAGACAAAGTAAAAAAATAAATGCACCAAGATATTGTTCACCTCTTGAAAAACTCTTTTGCTGATTTTGGATTTCGATACTTTTTAACATAATGCCTTTTTATACATACTATAAAAAGTTATGTTCTTTTCTTTACATTGAAAATCAAATCATTAATTCTAAATATAAATACTTAAAAAATTGAATAGATGAGTTGTAAAAGAACAACTCATCTATTTTGGTTTTAATCTTTATCTACAGCTGAAAGGTAGATGACTTCGTTCACCCAATCTAAGCTGTTAAGGTAATTGATGCTCATTTCTTTAATCGGAGAGTCCATTTCAATAAATTGACAAGCCATTTTATTTTTACCCTCACGAGAAACGGTCATTGCTCCAATATTGCAATCGTCATTTGCAATTATATTCGCGATAAATGAAATAGCTCCTTTTTTATCTTTTGCCTGAACAATAAGCGTATCGTTTGTTGCTGAGAAGTTACATTCAAACCCGTTAATTTCTTTAATCGCAATAATTCCACCACCACGACTAATTCCAAGTACTTCAACCGTATTTCCTTGACTATTTGTAAGTACTAACTTAATAGTGTTTGGGTGGTGAGCAGAGGCATTGCCTACAGGTTTAAACTCATATTCGAGCCCTTGTTCTTCACAAATTTCTTTTGAAGTTTTAATTCGTTTATCGTCTGTTTGCATCCCTAGTAGGCCCGCTAGAATAGCTTTGTCACTACCGTGTCCTTCATAGGTTCTAGCAAAAGAGTTATAAAAAGTGATGTGAGCTTTGGTTGGTTGGCTTCCCAAAACTTTTCTTCCCATTCTCCCAATACGAACAACACCTGCTGTATGAGAACTAGAAGGTCCAATCATTACAGGACCAATCATATCAAAAATACTACTTTTTTCAGCCAATTCTTTAATGTTTGTGGTTCCTAAGAAAGTGATATTATCTGTTTATACAGCCTAAAAATAAATGGAATAAATGTTTTTAATACAATTTTCAATAAAAAAATGATTGGCTCTAAAAGAAAAAAAATATTACTTTTAAGGTTGATTTCAATTTATATTGCAATTCAATACAAGATTATTTGTTTTAGTGTTAGGTAATCATAACTAAAAAATCACAAATAATTATTGTAATAGTCTATGAAGTATTGCATATTAAAATTGTGTTATACCAAGTTAATTACTAAAGTATTTGATATCATATTCTAAAAGCATAAAGACCAAGGTGCTTTTAGATTGTAACTGATTTATAATGAAAAGGCTAAGTCTTTTCATCAGTCTTATTACGATAGTATTTGTTTCATCTTTACTTAAATACTTTTCCTTTAGGAATAAGTATTTGACCACGTGTAATCCATTTTAAGAATGAACAATTTTAATGCTGCCATAACTGCTGTAGCAGGGTGGGTACCAGAAGACCGACTGACCAATCAAGATCTAGAAAAAATGGTAGATACCAATGATGAATGGATCTTATCTCGAACTGGTATTCAAGAGCGCAGAATCTTAAAAGAAGAAGGGAAGGGAACTTCTTACTTAGCGACCAAAGCTTGTGAGATTTTATTGGAAAAAAGAGGCATTTCAGCGCAAGAGGTTGATTTAATTATCTGTGCAACTGCAACTCCTGACATGGGGTTTGTTTCTACAGCTAATATTATAGCACATAATTTGGGAACAAAACCAATCATGAGTTTTGATGTTCAAGCAGCCTGTTCGGGTTTTGTTTATGCACTTGAAATAGCTTCAAACTTTATTAAATCAGGTATTTATAAGAAAATCATTGTAGTAGGAGCAGATAAAATGTCTTCTGTAATTGACTACACTGATAGAAATTCATGTATCCTTTTTGGCGATGGCGCTGGAGCGGCTCTAGTTGAGCCAAATCATGAAGAAGGTTTTGGTATTTTGGATGCTGTAATGAAATCTGACGGTATTGGAAAAGATTTCTTACATACGTATCAAGGAGGATCTGCTCATCCACTGACTCCTGAAAATATTGGAGACAGACGTCAGTTTTTCTTCCAGGATGGAAAAACGGTATTCAAGCATGCTGTAACAAGTATGGCTGATGTATCGGTAGAGGTGATGAAGCGTAATGAATTGATTGGAGAACAAGTTGACTACCTTGTACCTCATCAAGCTAATATGAGAATCATCCAAGCAACAGCAAAACGCATGGAAGTAGGGATGGAAAAAGTAGCTGTAAATATCCATAAATATGGTAATACAACAGGTGCGACAATTCCGTTGTGTTTAGCTGATTATGAAGATAAATTTAAGAAAGGAGATAATATTATTTTGTCAGCTTTCGGAGGTGGTTTTACTTGGGGTGCGATGTACTTGAAGTGGGCTTACTAAATGGAAGATAGATTCTGATAAGATTTGAAACCCGATAGTTTTGACTATCGGGTTTTATTTTTTCGTAATTCTCTTCTTTACTTTTATCTTCTCAATAGAGATTTTTTACATATAAGGTGAATCTTGTTAGGATTATAATTTGGTCAAAATGAAAAGAGTAAATTGAAGTACAGCCATTCCCTAAAATGGAACGCTTTTATGAACTCTATCCTAAAACCCATATTAATTACTTTACTTCTTTTAGTACCGTTTGAGGTATTCAGTCAATCTGAATTGGATTCTACATATACTCCATTCCGTAAAGGAATGTGGATTTCGGGTTTGTCTGGAACAATGACCTCAAATACCTTCATTGAAAAGAATTCCAATCTTAATGCAAATGCAAATACTTTCGATCTAAAATCTAATTCAGCCATTTTTATTAAAGAAAGGTGGGCATTGGGTTGGAATATAATCATTTCGGGAAGTGGGAATTCGGCTAATGGAGGATTGGGTAGCTCAGAAATTTCGATAGGACCATATTCTCGCTATTATTTTTCTAAAACTTTACCAGGTGCTCTTTATGTAGAGTTAACGGCACTATATACAAATCTTACCGATCGAGATGATGCTTTTAATTCTGGTCAGGTAGCTTTAGGTCAAGAAATAACTTTGGATGGTGGAGGCTTTAGAGCTGGTCTTGGGTATACGCATATTCTAAGACGTGGAATTGCGTTTGATTTTGGAATGGAGTTTAATGCCTTGTGGGCTGGGGGTGATGTTACAGACTTGAATACTGATACGACTACACCTGTCAATGTCTACATCGGAGGGATTGAATTTGATTTTGGCTTTATCATTTTTATCAATGAGTTTTTCTATTAAAAGTATGAGAGCGAGTATAATTATTTTAATCTTAGTTTTCGTATCCTTTTATTCTCATGCACAAGAACATCAAAAGATCATAAACGAAGACCAAAATTCATCTTACGCAACCACAGATACGGTAACAATTCAGAAAAATGTTCAGTTGATTGGTGTGCCAATTGTTTTTTATTCCCCAGAAACAACTTTAGCGCTAGGAGGTGGAGGCCAGTTTTTCTTTATGAAAAAACAAAATGATTTCAATTCAAGGTTTTCTACAATGCTTTGTGCGGTGATGTATACCTTGAGAAATCAGTTTATTGTAGAAGCACAGCCCAAAATATTTTTACAGAAAGGATTGTACTTTTTAGATGGTCACTTTCAGTTTCGAATTTATCCTAACCTTTTTTGGGGAATTGGAGGAAATACACCAGAGAGTAATGAAGAAGATTACGATCAGACTTCTTTGTTGTTAAGAGCTGCTTTGCTTAAACGTATTCCGCCATATCTGAATTTCGGCTTAGAGTTTATGTATCAAGATATTGACATAACTGAAGTAAAAGAAGGGGGTATTCTAGATACAGAAGATATCAATGGCGCAAATGGAACAGATGTTAGAGGTGTTGGGTTTGTATTTAATGTAGATAAAAGGGATAGTGATATTGCTGCTACTCGAGGAATATTTCTACAGTTTAAAGGACATTTTTATTCTGAATCATTTGGTGGGAGCACTAACTTTTATAAGTATTCTATCGATTTACGTAAATACTTCCATTTGAATGAAAAAGATGTATTTGCAGCCCAATTATATAATGAACTAACATTCGGAAATCCACCTTTTCAAATGTTAGCTTGGTATGGTGGAGGTGAAAGAGGTCGAGGGTATTTTAAGGGTAGATATATGGATAAGAATTTATATCTAGCTCAATTTGAGTATCGTAAACAGTTTTTTCCTCGAACTAAAGGAGTTGCTTTTATTACATTTGGTGAAGTAGCAGAGAACGTTGAAGACTATTTTAAAGAATTTAGATTTAGTGGCGGAATTGGGTTGAGATGGCAGATTAAAAAGGATAACCCTTCATTAATCAGGTTTGATATAGGTGTAACTAGAGAAGGTGATAGTGGATTTTATGTAGGGGTTAATGAGGTATTTTAAAAAAATCTTGAGAGTTATTCTCCCAAGATTTCTTTTGTAAGCTGAATAGCTAATGCTGTTCCACCAGTATTTTCTTCGACATATTTCTTAGCAGTATTTCCACATTTTACTCTAAGCTCATCATCATTTAAGAGTTTATAGAATTTAGATTTAAAGTCTTTCTCATCTTGGCAAGAGAAGGCACCTTCTAACTCGACAAGATCACGAGCTTCTTTAAATTTTGAGTATTTACTCCCGAAAAGTACTGGGATACCATAAGTTGCAGCTTCTAATGTATTATGAAGCCCACTTCCAAAAGCACCACCAATGTAAGCAAAGTCTCCATATTGGTAGAGTGATGAAAGCATTCCAATATTGTCAATTATAAGTATATCCTTATCAACTACATTTTCAGTTGTAGCATTAGAAAATCTAATGATTTTAGCACCTTCAAATGCTTTTTCAGTTTCCAGAATCGATGATTCACCTATTTCATGAGGAGCAATGATAAGCTTTAAATTTTTGCTCTTAATTAGTTCAGTAAGTGTAGTGTAAATAACATCTAAGTCACTTTTCCAACTGCTTCCTAATACTAAACATTTACTTCCTTCACTAAACTTTTGAGGAATTGGTAAATCTTTTCTTTGCTCATAAATTTCTTGAACTCTATCAAATCGAGTATCAAATCCAATACTAGAATTATTGATCTGAATCGATTTTAATAAGTCTAAAGACTTTTGATCTTGAACAAAGATATGCCTAAAGTTTCTTAATATTTCACGGTTAAATTCACCGTATTTTTTGAAGAATGGTTGATCTTCTCTAAAAATTGCTGAAATAGAAATAACAGGGATATTATTTCGCTTAAGGGCACTGAGGTAATGATGCCAAAATTCGTATTTGATAAAGTAAGCAATCGTTGGCTTTAGTGTTGTTATAAATCTCTTAGCATTTTGTTCCGTATCCAACGGGAGATAAATGATGAGATCGGCTTCTTTGTAGTTTTTTCGTACTTCGTAACCGCTTGGAGAAAAGAAGGTTAAGACTATTTTATGATTTGGGTATTCTTTTTTATAAGCTTCAATTACGGGTCTTCCTTGTTCAAATTCCCCTAAGGAAGCGCTATGAAACCAAGCGATTGGTGCATCATTTTTAGCAACAAAAGTTTCTATTTTATCCCAAATATCCTTTCTCCCTTCTGTAAAAAGTTTGGCTTTTTCATTGAAAGGCGCTACTGCTTTCAATAAGAGTCCGTAACTCTTGATCCCCAAATTGTACGCGAATTTTTTCATTGTTACAAATATGAAGAGATTTAAAGACTGAAGGCAAGCTCGGATATCAAATTTTTTAATTTAAATGGTATTTCTCGTATATTCGTGCCCTCATACAAAATAAATTACAAGCAACAGAAGATGAATCAACAACTAATTGAAGCAGCATGGGACGATCGTTCTCTTTTGAGTGACGAAGCAACAATTGCTGCAATTAACGAGACTGTAGATCAATTGGACAAAGGTACGCTACGTGTAGCAGAGCCTTTAGAGGATGGAACTGTACAAGTGAACCAATGGGTAAAGAAAGCTGTAATTCTTTTCTTCCCACTTCAAAAAATGGAAACTATTGAAGTAGGCCCATTCGAATTCCATGACAAGATTGCCTTGAAAAAGGATTATGCTGAAAAAGGAGTTCGTGTAGTTCCTCATGCAGTAGCTCGTTATGGTTCTTTCATTGAGAAAGGTGCAATCTTGATGCCTTCTTACGTAAACATTGGTGCTTATGTAGGTTCAGGTACTATGGTTGACACTTGGGCTACAGTAGGTAGTTGTGCTCAAATTGGTAAAGATGTTCACTTGAGTGGTGGAGTAGGAGTTGGTGGTGTATTGGAGCCAGTTCAAGCAGCGCCTGTAGTGATTGAAGACGGAGCATTCATCGGTTCAAGATGTATCTTGGTAGAAGGTGTACATGTAGGTAAAGAGGCTGTTCTTGGTGCTAATGTGACGATCACAGGTAGCTCAAAAATCATCGACGTTACAGGAGATGAGCCAGTAATTTACAAAGGTTATGTACCTCCTCGTTCAGTAGTAATTCCAGGTTCTTACACTAAGAAATTCCCTGCAGGTGATTACAATGTACCATGTGCATTGATCATTGGTCAGCGTAAAGAATCGACAGATAAAAAGACTTCTTTGAACGATGCACTTCGTGATAACGACGTAGCTGTTTAATCAAGTTTTTTGATAAAAAAAATCCCAAACTGAATTCATCGGTTTGGGATTTTTTTATGGATTAAACCCTTATGTCGGACTTAAAATCAATTGGAGAAAAATTCTCAGAAAGTATTTTCCAAAACTCATCAATTAGATTTTGATCTGTAAATGCAGAATTCATTGGTTTTTGATCACTTAGTTTGCCCAATGCTTTTCCTTGAGGTGCACCTATGATATCACCATTTTTACCAACTTTAGCTGTAAGACTATCTACATATTTTTGGGCAGCACGTTCTGGACTTTGAGCCATACCCAATAAAGCCATCATACCAAATCCGACTTTTTCTAAAAACCATCTTTCTAATTTTGGTTTAGAAGCTAATCCATTTGTGCCGTAAGTTAAACCTGGAGAAAACCATAATATTTCAGAAGTTTGAGGTAGAGTTTTAGATAATTTTGTAACCATTAAAGCACCCATCAATTTGGAAATACCCATAGCAGACATTGGGTTGTATTTTTGATGTATATTTTTCCCTAAAATGTAATCACTAAGCTTTTTGGTAGATTGAAATTCTGGTTTTTCCATCATTCCCGGAATTCCACGAGCACCTTCACCGCCCGCATAAACGATTCGAGCATCTGGAGCAATTAATCCTCTTCGGTATAAATGAAAAAGAGTGATGTATGGTCCTATTACATTTTGAAATATAGTCTTTTCAAATTTTAATCCGCTGATCTGGATATATTGAAACTCTTTGGTGAAAATTACTCCTCCAGCTTGAAGGAAAACGATATCAAAGACTTGATTAGATGGTAATGAATTGACAGCTAATTCTATCGCGGTTGGGTTTGTCATGTCAAAACCTCCATAAGCTTCTAGTTTAGTATCAGAAGTATTGCTAGTAGTAATAACCTCAGATCGAGCATTGACAGCTTTCTGATCAGTACGGCAAGCCATCACAATACGTTTGACCTTTTGATCTATTAATTTCTTAATAGTTTCAATACCCATTCCTCCATTTGCTCCTGTGATAAATACTGACTTATTCATTTTTTAGATTTGTTTAGTGTTTGAATTTCTTACACTACAAATGTGAGGCTTGGTGAAAGGAATCTTTGGGAGAGATAGTTCAATAAGTTGGAAGATTGGGTCAAGCCTAAAAAATAAGTTTGTCTAGCGGGCTAAAGCAAGTAAAAATTGGGTTTTGCTTTAGCCCCGAAAAGCTTTTCAGTACACCTATGAAAATAGAGTACTGAAAAGCTGAATTGTCTGAGAAAGAAAAGTTATAATTAATCGTCTAGTTTGAAGTTGATAGGTAAAACTAAACGCTGATTTACAGTGTAACCTCGTTGTTTAGCAGGATACCACTTTGGTGAGTTTTGAATAACTCTTAAAGCTTCTTGGTCACAACCAGCACCAATCCCTTTTTTGATAGTGGCATTGGTGACATCCCCTTCTCTGTCAACGATAAATTCAACATACACTTTACCTTGAACGCCCATATTTTTTGCTTGTTCAGGATATTGTATTTCTTGAGTTAACCAAGAAAGAAGACCTTTTAAACCTCCCTTAAAGCTAGCAGGTTGTTCCACTATATCAAATATGACATCTTCAAGTTCTTTGTCCTTAACAGGATCTAACTGAAATTCTGCTTCAGACTTAACAACGGTATTATCGATGTTTTTCTGTAATTCATTTTCTTCTTCTGTTTGGAAGTTTTCACAAGCAAAAAATAGAGATAAACTTGTTAGAAAAAGTATGGACATTGTTTTAATTGCCCATGATGAGTTCTGATTGTTCTTCATCATTTTAATTCGATTTAAAGTTAAAGATTTATGAAAATATTGACCGATCGGCACATCTAGAGGTAAAAAAATATGAGAGACAAGAAGGTTAGCATAAGGGGTTATTTCCTCTTGTTTCTTTAAAACATCATGATCAGCAAGGAACTCATGATTTTGTGAAATAGCTTTTCTGAATACCCAAACCATCGGATTAAACCAAAAAGCAATACAGAATAGCTCGGAAATAAGGTTGTCGATAAAGTGTTTTTGCTGAATATGCGCTAATTCATGTTCAAAAATACACGTCCCTTCTTCTGAATCGATTTTATACTGGTTATTCCAATAAACGGTATCCCAAAAGCTAAATGTGGCATATTCGGATTTTACCAATACAACTTTTGTGTTCGAGTGGGAAAAAGTTTTTTTCGGAATAGAACTGATACTTTTCAACTTAAAAATGCCAAAGAGAAATCGGGAGATTAGGAGTGTAGCAATCGTACCATACAGATAAAGTGCTAGTGTCCAAATTTGAAATCCATTTTCTAAGTTCTCTCCAATAGTGACACTTGGAAGTAGGAGAGTGGTTTCAACCTGTTTTATCACCTCATTAGAAAAAAGACCACTCCAATAGTTTGAGTCTAGTTCAAGAAATGGAATTAGTAAACCTAATATTAGATTAGCTAATAAGAAGTATCTATTGAACTTAAAACTAGATTTCTTACTAAAATATGTGAGGTATAAAAGGTAGCTTATCCCCCAATAAAGAGAGGATTTAATTAGAAATAAAAGCATATGTTTATTGGTTAAGGTCTTTTATTTTTTCTTATTCTTTAGCTCATCAAGTTCTTTCATGATGTCTTCCATTTCATTCAAGTTTAGATCTTCTTCTTTGGCAAAAAATGAGACTAACTTTGAAAATGATCCATTGAAATAATCAGAAACCATAGATTTTAGCTGTGATTTACTATACTCATCTTTTGTAATGAGTGGAAAGTATTGATGACTTCTACCAAAGCTTTCATGTCCAATAAATTCCTTTTGCTCAAGTATTCTCACAATAGTAGAGACCGTATTATAAGCAGGTTTATCTGGTAATTGCTCAATAATCTCTTTCACAAATCCTTTTTTAATATCCCAAAGGACTTGCATGATTTGTTCTTCTGCTTTCGTTAACTTTTTCATCCTTTCTAAATTTGATATTACTAATGTATAACTAAATATTTAGTTTTAAAACTAAGTTCATAGTTTTAACTAAAAAATTAGTTATAAAATAGAAAAATCTAGATAACAAACTATTGGATTAGAGAATAGGACGTAAAAAAGCCTTCCTAAACTATCCTTTTAAAGGATAGCTTGGAAGGCTTTTATTTATGATCTGTTTGTTAGAGATTTCTATTTTACGAATACTTTGTATCCATAGGCAGGGATTGTTAATGATTCGCCACCTTTAAAAGAGACTTTTTCTCCAGAGAAATAATCAGTGTAATCTCCGTACTGGTTATTTCCACTTAGTTGAGCTTTTTGTTCTTTATCAGAGAAGTTGAAGGCTACAAAAACTTTGTCACCATCTTTTTCACGAGTGAATGCCAATACTGATTTTGGTTTATCATGCACTACAGCAATCATTTCCCCACCGTATTTACCATTCCAAAGCGATTTATTTTTATGCTTTAATTCGAATAGTTTAGTGTAAAGATCTGCATATTTGCTGTCTTTCCATTCTACGATGTCTTTATCGAAGAATTTCAACTGCTTATCCATTCCAGCTTCTTGTCCTGTATAAACTAAAGGCATACCGTCAGCAACACAGGTCAAAACAATGGAAGCGTCTAATGCTTTTCCGAATTGTGAGAACATTGTTCCTTCCCATGAGTTCTTGTCGTGGTTGTCCACAAAGTTCATTCTGTACGCATTTTCAGGGAATGTATTTTCATGGTGAGCAAAGTACTCGTATAAACCTTGATTTACAGTTTTATGACCTAGTGCAGTTTCATGAAGTTTTTCATACAAACTCCAAGAGTATGTCATGTCAAATGCGTGTTGGTGCAAATCTCTAGATTCCCATTCTGCAAGCATGAATACGGGCTTGATTTCATCTAGTTCTTTTCTTACTTGATCCCAGAAGTCTGTTGGCATAAATCCAGCAACATCACAACGATAACCGTCAATGTCCGCTTCTTCTACCCAAAACTTAAGGGCACCAGTCATATATTCACGAATGCCTTCTTGTTCGTAATCAAAATCAATAATATCATCCCAGTCGTACCAAGGTGTAGGGCGGAACTCTCCATTATGATCTCTTGTGTACCATTCAGGATGTTCTTCAGTCAATTTGTTGTCCCATGCTGAGTGATTTCCTACCCAGTCAATGATTACGTGCATATCCATATCATGGATTTTCTTCACCAAAGACTTCAAATCGTCCATTGTACCGAACTCTGGGTTTACGGCATAATAATCTTTTACAGCATAGTAACTACCAAGTTCTCCTTTTCTGTTTTTTTCTCCAATTGGGTGAATAGGCATCAACCAAATGATATCAATACCCATTTTTTTCAGACGAGGAAGGTGCTCTTCAAAAGCCTTAAATGTTCCTTCTTCTGTAAATTGTCTGATGTTGGCTTCATAAATAGTCGCATTTTTTGACCACTCAGGATGCTCCAACTTCACGTAAGGTGAAGCTTCATAAGGATTTTGATTGCTTGGTTTATCTTGCCCTTGGAGTTGGCAGCTTGCTAAACTGATTAAGCCAGCAATTGCAGATAGATAAATTGATTTCATTTTCATATTGTGATTAGTAGATTTTGTGTTATTCTTTGAATTGTAAATATCACAGTTCTTTAAAGCGATAAGTCAACGAAAGATTTACCAATACTTGTACTTTTTTAACCTAAAGCATTTATTTTTGCTGTATAGGATTAAAAAAGTAGTAGAGTGAAGCCCGTAATTGAGAAAATAGAACGTAATCCCAATCAATCATTTAGTATTCGAAAGTTTACGACACCATGCCCACAAGGTATCTTTCATTATCATGAAGAAATTGAGTTGACTTATGTAATCAACGCAAAAGGAAAGCGATTTATAGCAGGAATCATGGAAGAATTTGAATCTGGAGATTTAGTTCTGATTGGAAAAAATATTCCTCATTATTATCAATTAGATTCAGATTACCCTCATCATGATATTCTTGTACTTCAATTTAAAGATGATTTTTTGGGTAAAAACCTATTTGATATACCAGAATTGAAAAGATTTGGTGAGTTGTGTGAAAAAGCAAAAAGAGGGATTTCATTTTCCATAGAAGATTCTGAAGAGATTAAGAAAACTCTTTTAGCCATTCATAATATGTCAAATGAAAACAGATTGTTTACACTTCTAGATGTTTTTAATAGGTTGATGAACATATCTGATTACAAATTTATTGGCTTGCCTGTAGAAGAGAAAATAACGAATGAGAGTGATCAGCAAAGAATTCATACTATTTATTCTTTCGTAGCTAATAATTTTTCTGATAAGATTTTACTAGAAGATGTTTCAGCTTTAGTAAATATGACTGAACCTGCTTTTTGTAGGTATTTTAAAAAGCTCACACGAAACTCATTTCTGACGTATTTAAATGAATATCGAATAGGGAAGGCTTGTGAAGAGTTACTTAAAACGGAGAAGAATGTCGCTCTGATTGCAGAAGAGTCGGGATTTCAGAATATTGCCAATTTCAATCGGCAGTTTAAAAAGGTGATGAACGTAGCTCCTTCAGTATATCGGAAAGCTATTTTTGAGAATAAAAAAGGAGAAAACTAAAGTTTTCTCCACATGATATATGCACTTGTATATCCTTCTTTTGCATGATTGAAGACTTCAGGTACTTCACCTACTATCTCAAATCCTAATTTTTTCCAAAGTGCTACAGCAGCTTCGTTGGTCTTTACAACAATGTTGAATTGCATAGCTTTAAAGCCAAGTTTTTTTGCTTCTTCCAAAGCAAATGCTCCCATTTGATAACCAATTCCTTGACCAGCTAATTTAGGGTCTACCATAAATGCTGCATTACAAACATGAGAGCCAAGGTCAGGCTGATTTTCTTTTAGTATGAAAGTACCAACAATTTTATCATCAACAGTGAGTACATAAGTGAATTTATCACTTGAGCACCAGTATCTGAGCATTTTTTGTTTATCTGAAGAAGGTGAAAAAACATATGTATCGCCTGTTCGGATTACTTCATCTATTATCTCCCAAATTTCTTGGTAGTCTTCAATTTCGGCTTTTCTAATCTTGGTGGTAATTTCAATTTCAGTATTCATGAGTCATTTAGTTTAAATAGCAGCAGTACGTTCAGTTTTATAATCTACATATTAAATTAAAACTTATTGACTTATTAGACAAAAAAATTAAAGGAAAATAAGATTCAAGAGGCGATAAACGAATAAGAAGTACCCCCATAAATCGAGCAATGAACTTTAAATATACCTTAATGTTTCCTGTTTAGAGGATATAAATTATTTGAAAGATGAAATGGCAAGGTAGGAAGAAAAGTAAAAATACTATTGATAGACGTGGGGAATCAGGAGGAGGAAGACGCAAAGGAGGATTTACATTGGTCGGTATTCTTATAGCGTTTGCGCTATCATTTATTCTAGGAGGAAATCCACTAAACTATCTGGGTTTAGTTACAGGGGTTGAGAACTCGATTGAGTTGAAAAGTAGAGGGAATGAAAATTATAAGCCTTCAGCTCGTGAAGAACAAATGGCTAATTTTGTTTCTGTGGTTCAGGCAGATACTGAAGATGTTTGGGCCAAACTATTTAAAGAGCACGGGATGGTTTATAAAGACCCTAAGCTTGTTATGTTTACTAGTAACACTACTTCTGGTTGTGGAAAAGCCAACTCTGCCACCGGCCCTTTTTATTGTTCTTTAGATGAAACGATATATATAGATCTCAGTTTTTTTGATGAATTAAAGTCTCGATTTGGTGCACCAGGAGATTTTGCAATGGCATATGTTATAGCTCATGAAGTAGGGCATCACGTACAGCATTTATTGGGTACAACTGATAAAGTTCATAGTCAGGCTCGAAAAATTTCTAAAAAAGAGTACAATAAGTTATCGGTGAAGCTAGAATTACAAGCTGATTATTATGCAGGAGTTTGGGCGAAAAATGCTGATGAAATGAAAAATATTCTTGATGAGGGAGATATAGAGGAAGCGATTAATGCAGCAAATGCAATTGGTGACGATCGTTTGCAAAAGCAAGCTCAAGGATATGTCGTTCCAGATGCGTTTACGCATGGGACATCTAAACAGCGGATGGAATGGTTTAAGAAAGGATATGAAAGTGGCGATCCTCTAAAAGGGAATACTTTTGAGGTTTTGGATTAGTGGTTATATCATATTCTATGTTTAGTGCTATTTTTATAAAAGCTATTTTCAGTGAAGAATTAATATAATGAATGAGGAATGTATTAAAAATTATACTTTTTGAGTTTGAGGTTAGAAGTGATTTATTGAATAAGCTCAATGTTAGAAGCTTTTGATGGAAAGAGTGATGAATTTGAAGTATAAGAAGAATACTATTCTATAATCATTTTTGATTTAGGATGGTATTCTTTGTTGTATTACATTATTGATATGTTGCTGAATGCTACTTTCTGTCTTACTCATTTAACCAAATAAGAACTGAACAGTCCTTACCCTAGAAATAGTAACAATTATTCTAAAAAGAGACAATTAACATTTAGCCTAACTATACAGTTTTAAAGGAAATATGATCCTTTTTTATACCCAAACAACTTTACTAAGCTTCTATTAAATGAAATATTTCTTCTCTTTAATTCTACTTTGTTTTCAAATCAATATAGCTCTAGCAAGTTACATTCTGATACCAATGGATGAAACTCAGAGTAATCATCTGAAATCTTATGGCGTAACCTACTGGGTTTTGGAGAAAGGTGGTGAAATAGAGTGGTTACTAAACTTCCGTGGAGGTAGCTTTTTATTTCAGTATACGCAAGATTATGAAAATGAATTAGTAATAAGAGGAGTGAGCTATGAGGTGATTTCTTCTGCTCAAGTTGTGAGTATCAAAAAGCAAATCAATAGCCCTGAGGCTAATATGGACATCATGAAGCTTGAGGTTCCACCTAAGATAGCAGTGTATTCCCCTCCTTCTAAACAGCCTTGGGATGATGCGGTAACTTTAGTGCTTACATACGCAGAAATCCCTTATGAAGTAATTTTTGATGATGAAGTAATGGCTGATATGTTGCCTAAGTATGATTGGCTACACTTACACCATGAAGATTTTACGGGGCAATATGGAAAGTTCTATGCTACTTATGGACGAGAGCCATGGTATATAGAAGCACAAAGGCAATTTGAGGCATCTGCTCGAAAGCACGGATTTAGTAAAGTATCGGAATTGAAAGGAGCTGTAGTTAAAAAGATAAGTGATTATTGTGTAGGAGGTGGTTTCTTATTTGCTATGTGTTCCGCTACGGATACTTATGATATTGCATTGGCAGCTGAAGGTGTAGACATAACTGATCATATGTATGACGGAGACCCGCCAGATGCAGATGCTCAGAAAAAGTTGAATTATGGGAAGACATTTGCTTTTCATAATTTTAAGCTGAAGATGGATCCGTATCAATATGAGTACTCTAACATTGATAATCAGTCTTATGAAAGAGGGCTTAGAGAAGGGAATGATTACTTCAGACTATTTAATTTTTCGGCAAAATGGGATCCAATTCCAACAATGCTAACACAAAATCATGTCAATATCATCAAAGGATTTATGGGACAGACTACAGCCTTTAAAAAAGGGTTGATTAAGTCAGATGTGATTATTTTAGGTGAAACAAAAGAAGCGAACGAAGCTAGATATATTCATGGAACCATTGGTCGAGGTACTTGGACTTTTTATGGAGGGCATGACCCAGAGGATTATCGACATTTTGTAGGGGAAGAGCCAACAGATTTAAATCTGCATCCAAATTCACCGGGTTATAGACTCATACTAAATAATATCTTATTCCCTGCAGCTAAGAAAAAGAAACAAAAAACCTGATATAATAAAGGGGCAATTTCCATGGAAATTGCCCCTTTATAGTTGAAGTAGATTTGAAAATTATTCGCTTACTGTAGCGATAAACTTCTTGATTCTATTTGATACTTCTTCTTTACCTAAAATTTGAAGCATAATCATCAAATCAGGTCCGCCGCCAAGTCCACTGAGAGCTACTCGTAAAACAGGCATAACTTTACCCATTCCTACACCTTTCTCCTCTAGAACTTCGCTAAATAGTTTTTTCGCTGAATCTGCATCAAATTTTTCAGCAGAAGGACAACGTTCAGCATATTCTTCAAGTACAGCTTTCGCATCATCATTCCACTTTTTACGAATAACTTTTTCATCATACTCAGTAGGAGCTTCAAAGAAAAATCTACCAGCAGAAAGGAATTCATTTTGGAAAGTAATACGCTCTTTTAATTGACTACAGATCAATGGAAGTAAGCTTTCATCGTATGAAATACCAGCTTCATCAAGTTGAGCTTTCAAAACAGGAGCAAGAACTTCGTCAGATTTCTCTTTCAAATACTGTTGGTTGTACCATTTTGCTTTGTCGAAATCGAACTTAGTACCAGCTTTACCTACTTTTTCAATAGAGAATTTTTCAATCAATTGCTCTTTTGTGAAAAGTTCTTCCTCAGTACCTGGAGACCAACCTAAGAATGCAAGGAAGTTTACAAAAGCATCTGGTAAGAATCCGTCTTCTCTGTAACCAGTAGAGATATCACCTGAATTAGGATCCGTCCACTTCAATGGGAAAACTGAGAATCCAAGCTTATCACCGTCACGTTTACTCAATTTTCCGTTACCATTAGGTTTTAAAAGTAATGGAAGGTGTGCAAATCTAGGCATTGTATCTTCCCATCCTAAATATTGATAAAGTAGAACGTGAAGTGGAGCAGATGGCAACCATTCTTCACCACGAATAACATGTGTGATTTTCATTAAATGATCATCAACTACATTGGCCAAGTGGTAAGTTGGCATTCCATCAGATTTCATCAAGATTTTATCATCAATGGTATGTGAGTGAACCATTACCCAACCTCTTACCATATCGTTTAGCCTGATTTCTTCTTTTAAAGGAACTTTCAAACGGATAACATAAGGATCCCCAGATTCGATGCGCTCTTTTACTTCTTCTTCAGAAAGTGTCAGAGAGTTTTTCATCTGAAGACGCGTGATTGCGTTGTATTGTTGGTTAGCTACTTTCGCTTCCTCCAATCTTTTACGCATGGCATCCAATTCTTCTGGAGTATCAAATGCATAGTAAGCTTTGCCTTCGTCTACGAGTTGTTGAGCGTATTGCATGTACATGCCTTTACGTTCAGACTGACGATAAGGACCGTACTCACCAGGCTTCCAAGGGCTTTCATCTGGTTCCATACCAACCCAAGCTAAAGATTCTTTGATGTAGTCTTCTGCACCCTCAACAAAACGAGTTTGGTCTGTGTCTTCAATGCGAAGAATAAAGTCACCATTATTTTTTTTCGCAAAAAGATAGTTGAATAGCGCTGTTCTAACACCTCCGATATGCAAAGGTCCTGTAGGACTAGGAGCAAATCTTACCCTTACTTTTTCCATTATTTATTATCTCTTTATTTTTTAAGAAATTGATCTCATTTACTAAAACATGAATGATAAGAATTTGATCACTCATTCATGCAATTTAAGTGTCCTAAATCACCTAATTGGCAAAAATATAAATAATTCTTGAATGTTTAACTGAAATTTGATGAGATAAAATTCAGTTTAAATCGTTCAATAGTTTTTAACTGGATGAGTGTTCGTAAATCAACAATATGACGTAGGGTGTTATCTAGTGTTAACCAAATAAATGTGATTTAACATGAGGGAGCGAGAAGATTCCTATTGTAAGTTTAAAACTCTTTTCGAATTTCGCCATATAACATTGAGCATTCAAATAGTTGCTCTAGAATTTTACAAGAAGACAATTTATTTCAGCTATTTATTAATCAATAACTAAAATCAATCTTAAAAAGATTACAAATACAATTTCACCATTTGAAATAGGTGGAGAATGGGTTTTATGAGCTAAAATATATTTAAAAACCTATTCTAAGGACTTCAACTACAAACAAACTAAAACTATCAACATGACTCTATTTTTTAGAAAAGAGACCTCTAATAAAGTATTTTTTATTAGGATACTAGTCGTATCCTGTTTTATACTTTTGATGACTAAGACCAAGGTTAGTGCACAATGGGAAACGATGGGAGATGCTGCAATTTATTCTGAAAATCAAGGTGGATACAAAGCAGGGAAAGAACTGATCGTAACAAAAGATCAAAGAGATCAACGTTCGGCTGTTTGGAAGGCTGATAAAATGAATATGTTCCGAAATTTTGAGATGCGTTTGAAAGCATACTTCGGAAACAAAGATAGCGGTGCAGACGGTATGGCGTTAGTACTTCATAATGACGTGAGGGGAACAGCTGCTGAAGGAGATAATAATCAAGGAGGAAGTGCAATGGGTGCTTCTAACATAAGTCACTCGGTTATTATTGAATTTGATACTTATCAAAATGGAGAGATTGGAGACCCCGCAGGTGATCATGTTGCATTTTACAAGAATGGTCGTTTTGAAGTGGTTAATAGATTAGGTAATAATACTGAAATAACTATTGGTACTAATACTCCCAATGATATTGAAGATGGTACTTGGTATGATATCCATTTGATCTGGAATTATAATGACCGTCTATTGTCAGTGAATATGATGAATGAACTAGGGGATTTTCAAACTTTTTCATATACATTTCAAGAAGATGAAAATATCATTGAGGAAATTAAGTTAATAGAGGAATATCTAAATGAAGTGGATCCTAGTATTATTGATCAGACTAGTGCCTTGAATGTTTTAAATAATTTAGATAGAGAATTAGCAACTGAATATGATAGAGAGTATATAGAGAATAGTCAGAATAGGAGAAATTATTGGATTAATAGTAAAGACATTTTTTTTAGAGAATTAGTAGATACTAAAGATGATGGATTTCTAGACTCATTCCATTCAAATGTTGAAAATATTGATGTTAATTATCAATATTATGTCGATTTTGGTTTTTTTGGTTGGTGGGCTAATAGCAGTGATTCTTTTTCAAAAACAAGATTGATTAATGATATATCGAAGGTAGAAAAATATGCAATTTTAGATTATTATTTAAGAGAAATTGAATCACTAAACAATCAATTGGGAAATAATTCTATTGAAGATATTTTTACTCGGAGTGGAGAAATTTGGAATGGAGAAATTGTAGCAGGTTTTACAGCCTCAACGGGAGGTAGTACTAATGAACATAAGTTTAAAGAACTTCAAGTTGATTATTCAGATTTGAGTATTAAACTTGATGGTAGTGGTATCAATGATTTTTATAACTCTTTTACTCAACCACAATTTGAGGTTGCTATCAGTAATTCTTCAAAAATCATTTATGACCCAGAATTTCAAGCTTTAAAAGGTGCTTATCTTGAAATTTCAAAGCCTATCAGAGATGCCGATGGTAAACTTCTTGAAGAACTTGTTTTTAATGGAGACCAATCAAAGTTCGATTTCGTATTTGATAATGTAAATGGAACTCTTGAATTGAATGCTAAAACAGATATTAGTTTACAAGAGTTGGAGAGCGCTATTGATGATATTCGATATAAGTCTATTGAAAGCACTTTGTCACCTGATATTCGGGAAATATCCGTAACTATAAAAGGAGAAATTATTGAAGAAGTAGATGATTTTGAGATAGGAGATATCATCTACAGTCCAGCATCTTTTGCTAAAATCAATACCCCTTTTATCAATTTGAATGGTTTAGGAGTAACAGAGAATGATTATAGTGAAGTGGCAAAATCAGCTGTCCCTCTTGGAAGTAGCGACCTTTACATTAATATTTTTGATGGATTGGATATTGAATCTATTACCATAGAAACCTTGAATTATAAAACGGGTGATAGTTTTAGTGTAAGCAATTATTCAGGTAGAAATAGAATTACAAGAACTAATTCTTCTTCAAGCTTGACTTTTAGTAATAAAGGAACTGCTTCTAAACAAGATTTCGAAAATGCTTTAAAAGCTGTAACTCATAATATAGAGTATTCTATTTCTGAAGATCGTGAGTTGAAAACCTCAATGTTACTTTCCAATGGAGCGGAAATAAAGTACACCTATTCGAGGTATTATTTTCATAGACTTGATTTGGATGATTCGTCGATAGGAAATGACTACCAAACTCAGATTGATTTTATATCAGAGCAGCTAGCTATCAGTAATAATACTTCTTTAACACCCGAGTCTACTCCAATACAGAGCATAAATCTTCAACTTTCTCATGTATTTGACATTGGATATGAGAGATTGTTTATTGATGGTGAAGATGATCAAAAGTTAAGTGGTGATCTTATAGGAGGACATATTCAGTATCTGTTTAATAGTGATTTTACTAAAATAACTTTGTCATCTATTACAAATACATCTTGGGCTAATTTTAAAGGTGCAATTGAAAAAATTAAGTACTCAAATTCTTTTGCAAATCCTACTGGAAATGATCGAGAAATTGGTGTGCAAATAGATTTTGGAGGAGGGTTATTAACTTCAGCAAAAACTATTGTAAGTATTGGTTTTCCTAAAGTTCGATTGACTTCAACTTCTGATATTTGGCAGTATGATACTTTTACATCGATTGATATAAATGATGAAGGGTATCAGTATGATAATCCGATTGGTTTATTTTTACACACACCACTTCAATTGGGCTTTTATCAGAACTATGGGACTAATATTTCCATGAAGTCAGTTTTGGTTTATACTGGGAAATTAAATGAAAAGGATTCTCTGAATATAGACGGGACAGTCTTAGATATTTATGTAGATAAGTCAAATACTGATAGCTACGACAATAGCCTTAAGTACTTAATAGGTAATGAAGTTAAAGTTCATGAAATCACAACAAATTCATCAAATCTTGTAGCAATAGAATATGAAAAAGGCTTTGAAATAGGATTTAAAGATGGTTCCTCAATCCAAAATGCTTCGGAGCTATTTGATTTACTTTCAAAGATTAAATTGACACTAGCTGAAGAAAGAGATGAAATCTATTTAGAAGCAGCTAGACAATTATGGGTTGAAGTACAAGGGCAAATGCCAGGAGCTAGTTATGATGTAAGTAGTAATGTATTGATCAGTAGCTATGAATTCTTGAATTATGAAAGCATTCTGCCTGTGACTTTAGGCTTCTTTGGCGCAAAGAGGAAAGGGCATAATGTAGAAGTAAGTTGGACTACTTTTTCAGAGTTTAACAATGATTATTTCGAATTACAGCGATCTATTGATGGCGTGAATTACAGCATGTTGAACAAGCAAGATGGACAAATAGAGAGCAATGTAATATTGGAATATCATTATGATGATATAAAACCACCTAGATCAACAATTTATTATAGATTGAAACAGGTTGATATGTCTAAAGACTATAAATATTATTATACCTCTGTAGGAGCAAGTTTTGATACTTCTTTTGAGGTGGAATTATTATCTGAAAACCCTGTCAGAAATAATCAAGTCATTTTAGGCATTCATTCATCCGTTCCTCAAGAGTCTTCGATTTCTATATATGATATGAATGGAAAACTAGTTTTTCTAAGGGATGTATTTTTAGAGAAAGGGACTAATCAAGAAAAAATAGATTTAAATATCGGAAGTAGTGGACTTTATATTTTAAACGTTCAGACTCAAAATGGGAATAAATCTTCGATAAAATTACAGATAAATCCTTAGTCATTTGGCTTAGGATTTTGATCAATGGAAAAGGGGTTTAGTATTCCTAGTTACTAAACCCGTTTTTTATTTTACGCTTCTTGTCCTGTACAAGTAATCACAATTTCTCTAATATTTACCCTTTGTGGTTGCTCATAGGCATAGAGTATTGAGTGGGCAATGTCTTCCGGTATAAGGGCTCCACCAATCTGCTTTTTCCATTCCTCATAGCCTTCAATAATATCATTATTAGTCGTATGTCCAAGTAGTTCTGTCTCGACAGCACCAGGAGCAATAACTGCAACTCTTACATTGTTTGCACCAGCTTCTTCTCTTACTGCATCAGAGATAGCATGTACAGAGAACTTTGTACCACAGTAAACAGAGTGGTTAGGGAAAATCTTAATTCCTGCAACAGAGCTGACATTATAAATTGAACCATGCTTCCTCTCATACATACTTTCTAGAACCGCATGCATGCCGTTCAACAAACCTTTGACATTTACATCAATCATGTTATCCCATTCAGTCGGGTTTTGTGCGACAAATGGACTTAGTTGCATGAGACCAGCATTGTTTACCAAACAATCTACAGGGCCAAATTTATCTTCGGCTTCTTTTATGACAAGCTTGAATGCATCTCGATCTGTAACATCTAATTTTCTACAAAGAGTATTTGGTAAGTTTAAGGCTTCCATTTTGTCTATTCTTCTTGCTAATAGAAGTAATGGATATCCTTTTTCAGAAAAGAGTTTTGCTGTAGCTTCCCCAATACCAGAACTCGCCCCCGTAATTACTACTAATGGTTTTTCAGACATGATATGAATCTTTTAATAGTTAGAATAGTGTTAATTTCAACTGACATAGAGTTTTCTTTAAATTGAGATGAAATTCTAAGTACTATTGGAATAAGAGATATTTGAGGGCTTAAGTTCTACGTTTAAGATTTCAGTAGTAATGAAAGGTGTAATTGAAGTGGAGTAGAATAGTAGTTTTGGATTCTAAATATGGTAATTAGAAAATAAGTTGAGTTTTAAAACAAAGCTTAAAATCATCAGCAAATTAAAGTTTACTTTTGAATGGCTTAAATACTTCTTATTTTTGAGCTAATAAGTACTAGATTCAGTTGAATCACACTATCATTTTTATCTTTAATATATTTTTTAGCATGAAAAAGTTTCTCTTACCCTTCTTCGCTTTTATCACTCTAATTTCATGTGGAGTACAGAAAGAAGAAAAAGCACAGACTGAAAATCAAGTAACTGAAGCTCCAGCGGTTTGTATTTGGGATGGGATTTCACTTCGTGAAGGCGCATCTGCAGATTCTAAATGGTTAGGTTCAATTAGTTTGGGAGAGTCTGTAACTTATCTTGGACTAGAGGAAGTAGATACTCTATCAAAAAAGAAAAGATCATACTATAAAGTCAGACTTTCTGATGGTAAAGAAGGTTGGTCATCAATTTACGGGATTGCTCTTAATGCAAAACCAGGAGTTCTTGTTGAAGAATCAATCATTCACAAAAGGCCAGATGCACTTACTGCATCAACTAAATCATTCAATCTAGGTGAATTTATTGCAGTAAAAGATATCAAAACAGGTTGGGTTGAAGTTGTTGGTGCTGAAGGTAAAAAATCGGGTTGGATTAAAAACCAAGGCATCAAAGAAGAATCTGAAGAAGTTGCTGCAGCCATCTTGATCAACAAGAAATTTGGTTCAGTTGCTAAACTAGAAAACGCCGATGTAGAAACATTGAAATCTTACTTAGAAGGTTTTCAATTTAAAGAAACATTCTTTGGGCAACACATCAATCAACTGATTCAAGAAAAAGTTGAAGCAGTAAATATGAGTGAAGCTCCAGAAGAATTGGCTAGTACTGCGGCTGAAACTGAAATGGAAGCTACTGAAGAAGTACCTGTAGAAGAAGCTAATGCTGAAATTGTAGAATAATCTTCAAGCTTTTTATAAATAATAAAGACCATTTGGATATATGATAATCCAAATGGTCTTTTCATTTTTAGAAGTCCATGATTTTGTTTATTTCTTCTTGCTGCATCTCAGCTTTCTCTTTGAGTTCACGAGTGAGTGACTCACGAACAATGTTAGTTGCGGCATCCTTATTGTATTTCATCGACATCATCACATAGGTTAAGCCTGTAGCTTTGTCTACTTTCTTTAGTAGCATAGTGATGTCTGTTCTACCTAGTTTTGCAGAAACTGTATTTTGGTACGCAGAAACTACTTCAGTGACAGTGGCTGCATCCTTCAAATCTTCGGCATTTGCAATGTTAGATTTGATACGCCCCACAATGTTACTCCCAATTTGATTAGCGAAGTCAGCCAAACAAAGCTGTTTAGCCTGCTCTTTCGCAGCAGCAAAAGTTCTTGATTTTGCTTCTTGGGTCGTTACATAAAACTTTTTCTCACCCGTATCATCTAGTGTATATCTAGCCGCCCATGTATCTTCTACTTGCTTTTCAATTGGGCCATCTCCCCCCATATTTGCATAGCCTTGTTTACGGATTCGTCTTGCTTCTTTTTTAGCTTCTCTCATTGTTTTGCTGGTTGCTTCATCAAGAGCTGCTTGTTTTTCCTTTTCGTAAAGTGCTCTTGGCGTTTTTGGGGAACAACCAAAATAAAGAAGAGTAGCGATAAGAAGTATTTTTTGTAATGTCTTCATAGTAAATGGGTTATTAACACTTTTAGCTTGTGAATGATAGACAAGTCATACTACTTAATTGTCAGTTTGTTTGGAAGTTCATTGATGAGAAAACGAAATATTCTTTTTCTCTGAATAGAATAACTTAGATAGAGAATACTTTAAATCCAAAATCTAGAGATATGCCTTTGAAATTAATCCTAATCACTGTTTTTCTGCACTTTTTTTTCGTGGAAAGTAGTTTCTCGCAGAAAACTAAAATTGTATCTTCTAAAATTATTAGAGCTATTGAGGATGAACACCATATTGGTCAACTAAAAGAAAATATGTTGCAAAAAGCTAAGTCTGAAGCCATGGCAAAGGCTTTTGGAACAAATGTTCAACAACATACACATTACCAAATTCAAGCAAAAGGAGATTCAGAATTTCGAGAAGATCATAAACTTACACAATCCACAAATTCAGAAGTGAAAGGAGAGTGGGTTAAAACGATTAAAAAAAGTTTTGAATGGTTAGTCGAAGTTGAAGGCCAGAGAAAGGTATTATACTTAGTTTGTGAGGTAAAAGGGAAGGCAAGAGAAATTAATACTCAGAAAGTAGATTTTACGCTAGAAACTTTGAAATGTCCTAAAAAGGAGCAGTGTATATCTAACCAGTTCTTCGATGGAGATCACCTTTACCTTAATTACAAATCACCCAAGAAAGGACATCTGACGATTTTCTACAAAGAAGGAGAGACAGTTTATCAGCTATTTCCTTATCAAAAAATGAAGGGAGAGAATGGTGAAGTTCCCGTTTTAAATGCCAACAAGGACTATTTACTTTTCGACCTGAATTCTGCCAAAGATTTTCAAGTTTCTTCCCATCAAGTAGATGAAATTGGATTAGAGCTTTCTTCTTCAACTCAAGAACTGCATAAAGTCTATGCTATTTTTTCTGAAAGACCTTATGCACTGCCATTATCAACGCAAAAGAATGGAATTCCTGTTTTAGAGTATGATAGTTTTCAGAAATGGATTGAAAAAAATAAAATGTTGTCAAGTGACTTTCAAGAGTTAGTTAAGTTCTTGACTTTATCTCCTAAGCGCTAAAAAGAAACCCCATCTTAATTTTGAAAGATGGGGTTAAATTTTTTATGCTTCTAAAACTTCTTCACCTTTCTGTATCTGTTCGATAAGAGGAGGAAGGTCTTTCATTTTATCAATAATATATTTTACACCTAAGGCTCTCAGTTTTTCGTCATGACCTTTTTGAATGTGTCTTGCTCCAACAAAGCCAATCACTGTAAGACCTGCAGCTAAAGCAGCTTTTGCACCACTAATGCTATCTTCTACTACAATTGAATTTTCGGTTGTAGCACCAATTTTATCCATAGCATACAAGTAAAGGTCAGGAGCTGGTTTTGGGTTTTCAACCATATCCGATGAGAAAATTCGATCTTCAAAAAGAGAATCAACATCGGCTAGTTTGATAGAATGCTCTACTTGAAATTTATAACTATTAGAAACAACAGCTTTCGTAAGAGGAACTGAAGTATATGCTTCTTTTATATCTTGTATAGGTCGTAGTTCTCCGTCTACTGCTTTTTCAAAACGATTTGATATTTCCTCTATGTAGCCTTCTGGAAGCTTGAATCCTCTTTCATTTGAATAATGATTTAAAATTCCTGAGAATGTAGTGCCTGACCAAGTATTGAAATAGTAATCTACTGAAATATCTACACCGAATTCTTTTAGGTAATCAACCATTACAAAGGCTGCAAGATATTCTGTGTCTACTATAACACCGTCGCAATCGCTGATTAAATATTCTAATTTCATAAAGCTATTTTTTATTGAAGTCCAAAAATAGAAGAATTACTTGATTGAATTGATAACAGAACTTCAACAGATAGCGATTTTTTAGTTTAATAACTTTAAGGAATGAGAATTTTAGTTGTTTTTGAGTTTGCTATAAAAATTAGGCATTCGCATTTTGCCAATTTCCAGCATTATAAACTTTTTGATACCCTTCTCTTTCTAGTTGCCCTTTTGCTTGGGAAGCCCTCATTCCAGATGCACAGACCAAGATGATTGGATGATCTTTCCCTTTCAACTTATTCATAAAATTTGGAAGTGCTACAAGAGGAATATTAATCGAACCTTTTGCATGACCAGACTCAAATTCTTGTTTTGAACGAACGTCTACAATCTGAGCACCTTCATCAAGAAGAGCTTTGATATCTACGTCAGTACTGTTTCCGAATAGTGCTTTAAAGAAATTCATGTGTTTTATCTTTTTATGATTAATGATAAAACAAAGGTCGAGTTTTTAGAAATGACATGCTGTAACTTAAGTTACATGGAATAAGTATGAAAAAAGAAAACCCTGTGAGCTGAAAAAACAGTCGACAAGGTTTTCAAAGAGCTGATGAATTAATTTAGTACTTCAGCTTTACGTTATTGATTTCTATATTACTCCCAATTACACCATTCATATTGTCGCCATCATAGCTAGAACTGAATACTACAATTGCATGAGTTGGAGTAGCAGTCGGGTCTGCCCAATAGCCTTCTTCAGGGCTAAACTCATCACCTACTTTTGGCTGCATGTGAGCGTAGTCTGGAAGGTTTGGAAGTTCTCCATAATGAATTGGAATGTCCAAATGTTGCCAGTCAGAGAATGATTCGAAGGAACGATACCAAGCTGTTCCTAAGCGGTAGCGTTTTTCATTTTCACCTGTACCTTCCCTCACCTGAAGAATTATGTAGATGTCGAATCCATCTTGATAATTATCTTTCGATTTCATTTCTGATTTGAAATCTACTTCAAAGGAACTAGGTCTTGTAGTGAAAGGCATTCCAAAGTTTGTTTTTGGAATAATCCCGTTCGCTTCCATTGTACCTGTAAATAAAGATCCTGCAGCCAATACCCCCATTACACTCTTAGATTCAAGATGTGCATAAGTATCAGAACCTTCTGTTTTAGGCGTTATAGTGTTTGCTGCTATTTTATTCATTGCTGCTCCAATATCACCGCTACCCCATACAGAATTTTCATCGTGACCTGGTAAATGGTAATAACCTGCATGACCGCCAATAAAGTTTTTCACTTCAGTATCGTACCAATCATTCATCATAGAAAACTCTACTTGAATAGCTTCTTGTACTCGGATAGTCCATTCTTGCGTATTTCCAGATGCAGTAGTGATAATTACTTTTTGAGGCTCACTAAAGTCTGTGATAGTGCTAATTTCAGGATTTGATGATGCTCCCTCTTGAAGAATAACCTCTGTAACATTCAAGCTTGATAAATCTGTACCTTCTGGCATTGTAATTTCTACCAACTGATGATCAACATAGATAGAATCACTTATGGCACCTTCAACCTCTACACTTTTTATAGCAGGTTCATAACTCACATTGATCGTCCATTCACTCTCATCACCAAACTTAGACGTTAGCGTAGTTTTGACCGGCTCTGAGAAATCAGAAATCTCCATTGGGTCAGGGTCAGCTGTTGCTCCGTCTGAAATTTCAAATTGAGTTAATCTGATATTAGTTAGATCAGCTTCATCACCAACCAATAGATTTACAGTCTGATTTCTTTCATCAAAAATCGCATCTCCATATTGGTGTTCAATGGCAATAGCTGTGATTGACGCTTGTCCGTATACCACTTGAACGGTCCAGTCATAGTCTTGGTAAGTGGTAATTGTATACAGTCTTTCAGTTGTAAAGTCTTCGATTTCTTCTATTTCAGGAGTCATTTCTGCTCCTTCAGTGATTTGGTATTCTAGCACTTTAATTTGTGAAAGATCAATCTCATCTGCTACCTCAACAGTTACAATTCGGTTTTCAGTATCAATAATTGTTGGCTCTGTTTGCCCTTCAACATTAAACACTAGAAATTCTCCGAGTACAACTGGATAAGGAACTCTATCTTCAATACAAGATGATATAACACCTAAAAAAAGTGTAAGGATTAAAAATTTTGAATATGTTCTGTTCATTTATTTAGTCGTTGAAGATTAGAAGTAGAAAGAAACACCAATGTTCAAGCTTAATAGGTCGATCATAAAGTCGGCACTACTTGAAGTTCGTGTTGAAGTATCCACTTGATTTTCTGTTTTAGTTTCCCATTCGGTTGAGAACCCAAGAACATTTAGTGAGACTTCTACCGCAGTAAAGTCATTGATAAATGCTACTAAACCAGGACTAACACCGATTTCTAGTGCATTAATTCTTGAGAATGAACCATTTGTTTCCCCATCAATTGTCGCAATTGATTGTTTCTCTTCGTATGAATGTCCAATACTTGTTTCATTGAATAAGGCAAAACGATTTGAGGTACCAAGTCTCAAATAATTTCTCATGAATATTTTGGTACTGAATCGTTGAGAAATATCATCGTATGATGTAGGTGTATCAGATAATATTTCGCTAGAGCCTAAACTTTTCTTTCTTTGGTACACAAAACGCCCACCAATCGCCATATCATCTTTGATAAAGTAAGCGGCAAATGGACTTACTTTAAAATTGTAATTCTCAGATGTGGTATTCCCCATCAGGCCTAAGAGGGCATCGAAATTATGGTAAGATTTTGTATTGTATGCAAAGTCACCCCCGATAAGCCAAGTTCCTTTCTCGATAAATGGCTCAGGAACTTCAATGACTCTTTTTTGTGCATAAGAAGTACTCACGTTTAAGGCTATAAACGTGAGTAAGAAAATTGAAAATAGATTTTTCATTTGTTTGTCGTTAAGTCATCTTAAACAGATCGTGTTCGTGATTTTGACTGTTTAAGCACCTTTCTTGGTTTTGTTCGTATTCTTTTGTTGGGTAGATATTGTTGCAGAATTGCTTTTATCTTGCTCTAAATATCCTTTAAGCCATGTGATGAAACGTTCCGTTTGAGGTTCGCTCAGTTCTTCTTCTTGGTAAAAAAGAACTTCACCTTCTTTGCTGACTACGATAATCGCAAACTGGTCATTTACATCTCCAAGGTTCCAAGCTTTCTTTAGAATATGATCAGGGTCTGTGTAGATTTTAACATTATGCTTTGCGTTCTTTTTTTCTTCCTGTCTGATCATAAATCTGACTACACCATTTGGGAAAAAGGGTGCGTCTTTTAGGTTCACAATACCAAAGCCATAGAAGTCTTCTCCATTTAGTTCTTCCTCTTTCATTCTTTCGGTCAAAAAAGAATTTCGGCTTGGTTTGTCTGGGTCAGAGTAATAAACCATCAAGACTTTTTCTCCAAAAAATGGAATGTCAACAGGTTTATCTTTTGAGTCTCTGATTTTTACATTTTCTATTTTATCTCCTACTTCAACGGTTTTTTTCTCTTGAGAAAAACCTAGATTTACGGCAAATAAAAGGAGTAAAGTGGGTAAGTAAAATTTATTTGTTAGCATGATGAATTCGAGTTTGATGTTATTTTTGAAGTCTGTAGTTCCAACGGTCTAGGGCAAATCCCCAGTGTTTTTCTACTTTTTCGATAGTCTCAGGAGCGTAGTTATAAGCGTTTTTCTTATAGCCTTTCTTCTCCCCGATATAAGCCTTGAAGTTCGGTAGTGCTTCATTATAGCCTTCAAGTCCTAGCTCTTTGTATATCTTTTCGAGATTACCAAAATTGTCTTCTTCAAAGTCTTCAAACCTTAATTCTATCAAGTTTCCTGATGGAATAAGATGCTTTTCGGCTTCATATTTTTCGTGTACTCCTTTGTAGACTTCAAGAATATTGTTTTCTAGTTTTTCATCAGAAATTTCTTGTAGGCTAATACCCTCTAAAGTTCCTCTAAAAAACTTTCTAGTTGATTCAAAAACAGTATATGGATTCCTTGTTAGGAAAATGAATTTTGCATCAGGATAAATTTCCAATAGTTCTTTTACACGGCTTGTATGAGGCGGATTTTTTGAAATAAAACGTTGCCCTCCAGTGTTCAGAACTGCTTTCTTAACTAACTTCTGATAAGTCGTTTTCCATTCCTCAAATTCAGTTTCGGAAATTCCTTCAAACATTAAATATTTTTTGTAATACTCAATCGCATCATTTGGAAAGTACCAAAAGTTGTAAAAACTATGCGGACACATGTTTCCTATGGCAAATTCTTCTTCTTGAGGATAGTTTACCCCAAGCTCAACATTATCTGTTGCACGTTTTTTAGGCATAGCAACTTTCATGAAGTTTTTAAAAATCGCTGATCCTGAAAAAAGAATATTTGGGAACACACCATGATAAGTATCTACATAAGCAAATTGCTTGTCTTGGCTCATGATATTGTGAAGGTGCGTGGTGCCACTTCTCCAATGTCCAAGAATGAAGACTGGTGCTTTATCTATTTTTAATTCATCTATTTTTTGATTGTACGTTTTGTTTTCTAGCCAAGTAAATGGTTGTGCGATAAGGCTGACTAGTTTTGTTCTTGGGAGTCTGTTTTTCAAAGAAGGGCTAACTTCTCTGTTTTCAATCACTTTTTTCAAATTAGGGTAATGGCTTCCGACTAAAGAAGTCATAGCAGGTAAGTTGAAGTCTTTTTTACTCATACCTTTTGCGTGTTAAAAATATTTATGCGGTTTTATGATGTACAATTAGTACAGGAAAGACGCACAAAACAGTAAAATGGTATCACTCGCTTAAGATTTATTTTCCTAATTTGATGTTAAATCGAATGGTAATGAATGTTACGTTTACATCTAATTGAAATAGAGTGAATTATTTACAAATAGATGTTTGCTAAATGCTATTGATTTGTAAATATTTAAAGGTTTGTTTTTCGTGATTTAGCTCTGAAATGATTACCCTGATAGGATGATCTTTTCGATATAAAAAAGCCTTACCCATTTAAATGAGTAAGGCTCGAAGAATTGAATAAGGTGTGTTCAATTATAAATTAGGACGATTTTCATCGTTTATGATTACCTTTTTCATTTTATCATTTGCATAGAAAGTTGGGAAGTACATCAGTTCTACTTTTGCGGGATTTAGATTAAAGCTTCCTGTAAATCTTGCTGTCAAATCAATTTCAAATCTATATTCTCCAGCCTTCAATTTAGAGCAATAAATAGCAGTCTCATTCTTGAAGAATTCTCTATGTGTTTCAATACTTCTATTTATATTTTTAGAGGAATATGAACATCCGGCAGGGATAGGCACATTAATCATTACGTATTCTGCATCTTTATGGACAGTGACATATGCAATCAATTTTATGTCTTTCCCTGCAATAAGTTGGTTATTACGTGCCTCTTTAACATAAGTCACGATCTCAAAATCATTGTTTCTAGCTTCTGGAGCGTTGTTCCAATAACGTTGATAGAATGTGAAGTATACAGGCTCATCACCTTCTTTCTGAATTTGAATAGACTCATTCGGGGAAATAGTAGTAGCGTAAGGGAAGCTTTCAATTTCCTCTTTGATACCGCCCGAAATCCTAAGTTTAGCTGAATGATATTCCTCCTTATCTTCTAAAAGACCGTCTAATATTGTTTCAACTATTTTTGAAGACTCGTAAGTATTAGTCCAGAAACCATTCTTTCTATTTTCTAATAAATAATTGATGATTTTAGGCAATCGTTGATCGTCTTTGTCATGATGTTTAATCATCTGATAGGCTAAAAGAGTAGTCTGAATATTATTATTTAAGAGATTAAATTGATGACCTCCTTCGTAGAATATATTTCCAAAGATTGTTTCTTTCTGATACTGATTGAGTGTATCTAAGTTGACTTCTAAATCAACTTCTTGTTTAAGTCGTTGAACTCGAAGGTAACTATGCAATGAATGTTTTTGCTGATTTAGAGAGTCATTAAATTGTTTCTCTAGTTTTTCCAATTCGGATATATAGTCAATTGAAGCATCTAGTTTATGAAGTATTTCTAATTGATTTAATCTTTTATCAATGTTTGCGGCATAGTCAAGCTCCCAAATGTATAAGTCTTTTAGCGACTCTTTATCTATAAAAGTTTTGAAGCCTGATTCCTCAGCTTCTAAAAGAGCTTCAATCGCATAATTTGAGATCCAATTGATTGAAGTAGAGTTTTCCCACCATCCCCAAGTCAGTTGATCGTTTCTTCGTTTATTAAGTAATCTGATAATTTTTTTGATGGCTTTATCTTGACTAAACTTTTTACCTATAGCTTCATCAATTCTCTTTTGGCTGACCAACATTTTAAGTTTAGAGGATAGCTGTTCATTACAGAGGTATCGATAAGAAACTACATGTTTTATCTCTTCTTGAACAAGATCAATCAAGTCGGATTGCGCATAAATATTTACTTCTCCTAAGCGCTCATCAAAACTTAAATCAAGGGTTGTGTCTTTGTTAAGAACAAAAAACTCGCCTTCCGTCTCTTCTAGTCCGAGTGGGAGTACAGGGATTTTCTTTTTCTCTCCATCATAATATTCTAAATCATCTTGATAGATTTCGTATTTGATACTTAAGCTATCTCCCTTAGCTATTACAGGAAGTTTTTCGATCGAAGATTTTGCACATAATTCAACCTCATCATTAACGAGATGTTCATTGACATAGAATTTCTTAGAAACTCTCATGGTATCGGGAAGGTAGTTTTTGACCTTTCCAATAGCTTCTAATGTATCTCCTTCTACTAAGAATTTTGGAATAGAAGTTTGAGCCAATAATGGTTTATATGACTTTATGCTACTTTGCGTTTGACCTGTCTGTTTTTTAGTATTTGCCGCTAAGAAGAATGTATTCCATTTCGTGACATCATCTGGAAACTTAACTTTGAATTTGGCTTTTCCTTCTTTATTTGTGATCAGTTTTGGCTCCCAAAATGCTTCATCAGAAAAGTTTTGTCTGAGAGAATTGGATTGAGAAGATAAATCTGGAAAATCACTTTCAAGTTCGGTATTATTTTCATTTGTAGCTTGTAACTGAATGGGGCCTTTAGTTGAAATTATAATGACACCATTTGAAGCTCTTGAACCATAAATAGCTATTGCTTCAGTATCTTTCAATACCATCATTTCTTTGATAGAGCTTTGAGGGAAGTTATTAATATTTCCAGCATACACTTTCCCGTCAATCACCACTAATGGCTGATTGTTGGTGTTGATACTACTAAGTCCTCTGATTCGAATATTAGAACCTTTTCGCCTATTTATAGATACACCAGCTACAGCACCTGTAAGTGATTTTCTTGTTGAAGAACCATATCCAATTACAACAACTTCTTCTAGTTGTTCAAAGTTTTCTGATAAGGATATATCAAAGAAATCAGAATCAATGAAAATTTCTCTTGTTTCAAAACCTATATAGCTTATTTGTAAAGTGTTGTAGTCTTTAGGAACATTAATCGTAAATTCTCCCTCAATATTTGTAACTGTACCAAAGTTAGTTCCTTTTACGATGACTGAAACTCCCGGTAGAACTCCTTGTGAATCTCTGACTACACCACTGACCAAATAACCTGAACCTGTATATTCAAAGTTTTCAAAATAAGATTGTCTCAGTTCCTTGAAAACTTTTTCTTCTTTTACATAAAAATCTTCATTCGTAAATAAGTGTCTTTCAATGATGTCACTCACTTCTTTACTAAACTCATCTTTTTCGAGTTGTTGAGGTTGATAAACCTTAAGAATTGTCTGTCCTTTTTCTTTCACAAAAATAGAGTCCTCGATATGATACTCTTGGTTTGGGTAAAAGAATATCATTTTGTAGAGTCCTTCATTTAAGTTGTGAAGAACTCTGTCTTTACCTCTATATATTTTAGTGAAGTAAGGTGTGTCATTTCGCAGAAGAACTATATTTGTAGGCTCTTTTTTGAAGGTGTCTTTTGTCGGACTATAGATCTCAAAAGCTATTTTGGCTTTGCCTTTTTGTGTATAATTCGGGTTTGAATACTTAGATTTAGATTTTTTAAGGGCATCTAAATAAGCTTGCCATTGAGCTTCAATTTTCTCTTTGTATAAAATTTCATCATACAGAGATTCTGGTGTATGATCAAATTCATATAGCTTGTTTGGGAAATGAGGTTTATCGATTGATCTCATCTTTATTTTTTTCCCTGAGAATTCATATTCAAAACCTGATTCGTGGAAGAAACTGTGAGAAATACCATCTATTTGTTCTAGTTGAACTAAAGCCTTTACAGGTCCTGCAATGTTAGGTCCATTTTTTCTAGAGTTTAATAAGTAGGTCTGTCCATTTGAAGTGATATGTGTGTATTTACCTCCAAAATTATCACGGAATCTGAAGTTATATAAGCTGGCAAGTCTTTTCTCTTTGTAGTCTAATTGATCACCTTTTGGCTTGTTTTTGATGTTTTCACCTCTAATAGATTCATCCAAACTAAGGATTAGTTTTTTACCCTTCTTAAAATCGACACTATCTAGTGTGATTTCCCTTTCTGATGTTCGGAGTTTTATTTGATGTTTTCCCGGTTTTATGGAAAAGGAATATGGTGATTTTACCGTAGCCCAACTAAAGTAGATAGGAGTTTCATCCACATAAATAATGTATATGTTTTTGAATTTTCCATCTTTTACGACAAATGGAGCAAATTGAGTTTTTGAATCTGAAGTTTCATACTCAAACCTATAAATACTGTCTTGAGGAAATGTGAATTGATAGTATGCAATACTATCTAATGAATGATTGGATTGCCATTTTGTATAATTGATAGGAGCTTTGAAATGCGTATTTAAATCCTCTTTTCTGAATGAATTTATGACCTTTTTCTGTTTTCGCTGTTTTGCAAATGTAGGGACTTGCGGTGCGGTATATTTAAACTTTTGAGTCAGTCCGTAGGCTGTAAGGTCTACATTTTCAACTGGCTCACCTTTGTAATCTGTAACACTTACTTCAATTTCTGTTTCTTGGCCTGGGAAAATAATATTGGGTTGTTCAACATTTAAATTCAGTATCCTGTCATTTACGTCTACTGAATACATTTTATTTTCAACTTTACCAGCCCATATGAATGACGCAGAAATAAAATAATTCGCTTTCGAAGATTCTTTTTGTTTAAACTCAAGAGTTGTACCATAGCCTTTATCAATCAATTGATTGACTTTATAGATATGGTAACTAAAAGGAATTTCTCTTGGGTTTTGAATCTGTATGCTAATCGAATCAGCAGTTCGCTCGGTAAAACAATTGAAATTTGAGTTTAAATCAGATATTTTCTTCTCAGTATTTAAATGTTCTGTTTTTGCGATGTACTTAAAAGCATAAGGATCTAGTTTTAATCGATAAGGTGTTTCCGAGGTCTCAATTAAAATTTCATTTTGGAAATGGTCAACTTTATAAATATCAATTTCTTTCGGTATTTCACTTCCATTTTCAGCGTAAGTAAAAGATAAAGAATCTTGCTGCTCTTCAATCAGAATTTCTTTTAAGGAATAGAAATAAGAGAATTGCTTTTTCTTCTCTAATTTTTCATTGTCAGAGGTTCTTAATGTGACATTGACTGTATAATCGAAGTTTGCTTTTGGAAATTCTTTGTCGGATATGTTGATTTTCGTTTCTCCTGTTTTTTTCAATTCTTTTGAAAAAGACATCAATGTATCCGGTACAAAGACATGATCGTCGAAAGTAGCTTTAGGCGACTTTGATAAGACCACAATATCTAGTTTCCCATCATAAATATTCAAATCATTCTCGTCTTTCCCACTTACATAAAAAAGAATAGAATCCTTTTTATAATGGTTTTTCTGAGCTGTCCTAAGGATGAGGTTTATCGATTTTAGTTCGTATTCTTCATATCTAAAAGCAGTAGACTTATAGATATCTTCTTGCTTATCATCTGAAAGAAGAACAAGTTGATAGTTTCTATCTAATTGAAGTTTTAGTGAGTCAGCAATTTCAAATTCATATTCGTATGCACCTTTTTGATATGGACGAATTGTAGAGATATATTTATAATTATTGTATCCTTTCTTAATTGCTACTTTAACTTTTTTATTGATAGGATTTCCTTTCTCATTGGTCAGAAAAGCTTTCAGTTTTATCGTATTATTAGGCTTAAATTTGGGCTTGTTTAAAACTAGATAACCTTTTGCATGATCTTGCCACCCACCATTACAATAGTCAGGATCGAATAGGCACACGGTTTTTTCATAAAGATCAACAAAGAATTGTTTAGTGTTGTAGATTGATCCAATGAGATAACCATTCGAAATAGATTTTACACCATCAATCGGTAAGTGTATCACATAGTCTATTGGCAGCCAGATGTATTTTATTGGAGTTCGGTAGATGATAGGCTGATAAAAACGTTTGAAAGCTGAGTTTTTATAAGTTCTATTTAATTGGGTAAATGAAGTGATATTATTGTAACTGACTTCAAGTAATCCTTTTTTGTTAGATTTTTTATCGGTAAAAGTCTTAGTTTTTGCATCATATTTTAGCTTTTTCCCATCTACAGTTACTGTAACTTGTTTGATTGAATTGCCTTCTAGATCAAGTACTTTGATCATTAAATCTGTCTCATTACCGAATACTTCTATGTGAAAATCTAATACAGAGGCGATATCAAAAAACTGAATATCCTGTCGTGCATAAGTTTTAATATAGTGTCCTTTCTCTAATTCTAGGCTCTTAGGATTTTCTGTAGGAAATGAATCAACTAAGGTGTGGAGAAATGATTGATCAATTTCAGTAGAGGTGTTAGTATATACTTCTCTAGCCTCAGCCTCTTTAAGTTTATAAACATAGGTGAATGGACTACTTTTTCTACTGTTCAATAAATCTTGTCCGTTTATTGAGAATGTACTTAGGAAGAGTATAAAAAATACATTTAGCCCGAGTAGAACTTTTATTGGAAAGAGTTTTGGTAGCATATCAAAAAAATGAGGTTTACAGAATCTTTTATGAAAATAGGATGATGTCTAAAAATAGAACATTTTAGAGGAAAGGTTGAATTTTAATTATTAAAAAAAGTTATCTAATCAAGGGTTTAAATAGAAAAGACTCTAAATAGCCTTTCAGCGTATTTAGAGTCTTTTTTCTTATCAATAAAGCTTGAAAATGATTGGTTAGGTTTTCTTGACGTATTGTGTAAGAATCACAATCATCTGACCATTCACTCTACCTTCAATATAAGTGGCATTTTCTCGGTCTAATGAGATATTTCTAACAGCAGTTCCTCTTTTTGCAACCATTGATGATCCTTTCACATTCAGATCTTTTATCAAAACTACAGAATCACCATTTTGAAGCGTAACGCCATTACTGTCTTTATGAATTACTTTCTCAGAGTCATCTAAATGATCTCCCGTCTCTTTAGCAAATGCTAAGGTCTCTTCGTCCAAATAAAGCATATCTAGCAAATCTTGGGGCCAACCTTCTGAGCGTAGCCTGTTTAACATTCTCCATGCAATCACTTGTACCCCAGTGTGCTCACTCCACATGCTATCATTTAAACATCTCCAGTGGTTCGAGTCCATTTTGCTCGCGTCTTCAATTTGCTCATGACAAGTACCACAAACGAGAGCAGATTTCTCTACAGATTCGCCAAGTACAGGAGGAACATTGTATACTTGTAGGTGTTCTTCACTACCACAGAGTTCACATTTTGAACCGCTTCGAGCTCTTAGCTCTTTTTCAATACTCATCTCTAATTGTAATTAATTGATAGAATATAAAAATTTCAAAAGACTTGAAATTGAATCGTTCTACCCTAAAACAAATTTTTAAACAAAGATATCATTTAAACTAAGATTTTATTTGAACTACTATCTGATCGTAGATATAAAGGTTCTTTTGTTAATCGGAACGCGCACATTTACAGTTTTTTATATAAGTTGTTTGTTGATGTTTAATCGGGCTGATTATGAAGTAAATGTATTTATTAACAGTTGTTTGTTACTTTATTTTTGAAAAAAATATCTAAGAATGTCACAAACGAATTCTTTTCTAGTCTTGGAGTTGACGACCAAGTATTTTTTATAAAAATTGACCAAGATGAAAAGTATTCAGAAAATGATGATCTCTGGAAAAGAGGTTTATCCTATTATTGAAGGTGGAAAAGGTGTAGGGATCACAAATGGAGAAACTGCAGGTGCTTTTGCTGCAGCCGGTGCTGTTGGTACTTTTTCTGGAGTACACGCCTTGTTGTATGATGAAGAAGGGAACTATGTCCCTATGGATTTGAAGGGTAAGAATCGCCTTGAAAGAACTAGAGAAAGAATAGAGTATGCTATCAAAGGTGCTTTATCTCAGATTAGAATAGCACATAATAAATCAAACGGAAATGGACGTATTCATATGAACCTACTTTGGGGGATGATGGGTACAGAAGAAATTATCCGTAGAGTCTTAGAGCAAGCTGAAGGAAAACTTCATGGAGTAACATGTGGGGCAGGGATGCCATATCAGCTTGGAGAAATTTGTGCTGAACACAAAACATATTATTATCCAATCGTATCATCTGCTCGTGCCTTTATGGTACTTTGGAAAAGAGCTTATAATAAACACCCAGAATGGTTAGGTGGTGTAGTTTATGAAGACCCTTGGAAAGCAGGCGGACATAATGGATTGAGTAATAAAGAGAATCCAGAAAAGCCAGAGCCTCCATACGAAAGAGTAGTAGAGCTACGTAAAATGATGGATAGATTTGGACTTCAAGAAGTTCCTATCGTTATGGCAGGTGGTGTATGGACAATAGATGAGTTTAAAGATTGGATTGATAATCCAGAAATTGGAAAGATTGCTTTCCAATTGGGTACAAGACCTCTTCTTACACAGGAAAGCCCAATTCCTGATGCATTTAAACAGAAACTTCTAAATCTTCAACCAGAAGATATTACACTTAATAAATTTAGTCCAACAGGATTTTATTCTTCAGCAATCATCAATGACTTTTTGAAAGAACAATTTGCTATGTCAGATAGACAAGTTGAGTTCAAAAAAGAGCAAGATGATGAATTTGAAATCCCTAACGGAAGATATTTCATCAAGAAAGAAGATAAAGAAAGAGTTACTTCTTGGATTGAAAGTGGGTTTACAGAAGGCTTGCGTACACCAGATGATACATTGATGTATGTGAGTGAAGATAAAGCAAAACAAATAAAAGCAGATCAGCAAGGGTGTTCGGGATGTTTGGCAGCCTGTAAGTTTAGTTCGTGGGCAGCAAGCGAAGAGCATCGATTTACTACAGGAAACCGTATGGATCCACGTAGTTTCTGTATAATGAATACTTTACAATATTTGGTCGACGATAAAGATGCAGAAAAACAATTGATGTTTGCAGGACACTCTGCTTTTCGATTCCAAAAAGATCCTTTATACAAGGATGGATATATACCAAGCGTTAAGGAACTAGTAAGCCAGCTAGTACAATTCAAATAAGTTTCACTATTTGAGAAAGGCTGTCAGAAATGACAGCCTTTTGTTTTTATAGACTTTCGTGATATAAATTCAGTTGAAATCAATTCTACAACTCGGCTTCCATTGGTATTTTTTCAAGGAAAGTATAAAAAATACCCATTTTGGGGTATAGACTTTTATATGCGGATATTCTAATTTTGAATATCATCTTTAAATAATTAGTTGAAAAAGAAATTTGAGCAATAAGCAAAAGAAGTTCTTCTGACTTATGCAGAAAAGTATAAAATTAAGTACAGACTAAAAGCTTTTTAATTTTACCTATTATCAAGAACCTGGGGGATTATCTCTTGGGTTCTTTTTTTATTTGTGAGATTATATAAATATCCCTTGTTTTTCAACTTTTAGCTTGAGTCACATTTGCTTCAAATAAAAGCTGTGTAATGAATCGCGCTGATTTTTTATAAACAATACAAAAGCAAAGAAGATATTCATGTTAACTAAAATCATATAGTTTAATATGAAATATAAATATCTACTTCTTTTTGCCTTTTTATTGTTAGGAATGGGGCAGCCAAAATGGGAAGCAATTCTTTTAATCAGAAACTCAGCTAGTAATTTTCATGTCTTTGTTGATCGTTACCAAAACTTAAATGATTTGGAAGTGGTAGCGGAAATTGATGGAGAAAAATATCATTTCTCTTTAAAGGAATATGGCCGGAATGTAAAAATACCATTTGGTAAGGAGGGGTGGATAGGAGTCAGAACTGACAATAAGTGGTTAGCTTCAATTAGATTGGGGGGAATCAGGGATTGTTCAATTAAATATTTTGAAGAAAGAATCGTTCAGATGAGTTTAATTGATGAGCAAAATGGATTTAAAGAAGCATTAGTAGATGCAGCAGAGGAGGAGATTGAAAAGAATGAAAGTAAGGCAGAGTTTAAGATTTTTGGTATAGAAAAAGTAAACTCAGATTTAGACATTATTGATGCTTCTGATGCTAAAGCAGTAGCTAACCGAAGAATACATCTTCCGAATAGGGTTTTAGGACTAAATATTTTTGAACAATTTTTGGTAGAGTATGACCCTTATAACTTTGAAATAGATCCTTATTCAATTATGTCAGTAAATGATATTCCCTCAGAAATCATTGAAACGGCTGAGTTTATGAAAGAAAACTACGTTGCTGAACATGATTTAGGTAATTTCCTCATTGTTTCTGATCTGAAAACAGATAAAAAATATTTTTTTGATGGTGATAAGCTTTTCAATTTTAGTCCAAATGATTTCAAATTGCAATGGGATAAGCACACTGAAATGTTCCGCTTTTTCAATGCGCATAATATAAAAATGAAACCTGAGTCTAGAAGGTGGCTTGGGCTTTACATTGGAGATGAATTTATTGGTGCTTTTAAAAGGAAGTTAGAATACAAATTTGAATTAGAGGGAGAGGATAAGCTCTTAATTACCTCAAAAAAAGGAATGCATAGCATAGAGGTGAAAAATTATACTTGTAAAGTCACAGCTAATAATGGAAAGTATGTAAGAGTACTTGAGTTAGATGAAAATAATATGAAAGCTAAAAGACAGCAGGTTGATTTACAGTTAGCCCAATTTCAAGATTAATCATCTTCAAATCTAAAAATACTAATCAAACCATCCATTTGATTTAAACCACCAAATTTGTCCTAGAGTAATTAATAACATGAAACCAAGTGCAACAAAATATCCAGAGTTCATTTTTAATTCTGGCATATTTAGAAAATTCATACCATAAATTCCCGTAATAAAAGTGAGTGGTGTAAATATAGATTGAATTATCGTTAAGGTATTTAACCTTCTGTTTCCTTTTTCTTGTAATATTAATTGGTGTTGAGATTGTATTACATTGAGTTTTCTATCTAGTCTTTCAGCAGCACTAAGTAAATGGTCAAAACCTTTAATGGTGTCTAGAAACTCCTTGTAAAAAGTTTTATTAAAATCAGACCATTCTATTAGTGGAATCACATTGATCATGTTGAATTGGTCTTCTATAATATTATGAAGTCTAGAGATATTCTGCTTTGTAGAGATGATGGTATTCATATTTATTTCAGGAGAATTGAAGTCAATCTCCTTTGAAATTGATCTTACTATTTCTCTAGCTTGTGCAAGGTTCGTGATATCATCTTGAATGATTTCATTGATCATTAGATTTAAAACATGCCCAAGGCTAGCTTTAAGACTTTTCTCAGTAGTCCAAGATTCAATTTCTATTTCTTCAAAAACCTCATTATCAGGTGTACATATCGTAATTAAAAAATTTTCTTTCAGTAAGAATGTCATAAAGTCATATCTGTAAGGATCAATCTTTTGTGAAACTTTCAAATTGAAAATCAAACACGATGAGATACTCCGAGCATGGGTAGATTGTTGTGGCTCTACGATATTGTCAATAGCTTTTTGGGAAAGTTGAAGTTCATTAAATAAGGCATTTAGTTCATTTTTTTTAGTGGTTTTTATCTGAAGCCAGTATTTATCATCCGTTTTCTCTTTAAAAATGTCTTTGGGGAATTCGACAGTATGTATTTCGTTTTGTGATATTTTCCTTAAAACTAGTTTCGTCATGGGTATCAAGATTATAAAGTAGGGGTAAGCTAAGTCATTAGATCTAAAAATAAGATTTGAGTAATTAACATTTAATTAGAAACAGCAAAAAATACAATTCTATAAGGGTTAATATTTGTTTTTTAAAGTTTGCTCTAAAAATGTTTATAGAGTAAAACTTTAGTATTTTTGCGCAAATTTTTAGGTTATATATTCAATATACGATCATGACTTTTTTTAAACATTGGACAAGAAAAGGCTATGCTCTTTTCAACACATTAGGGAAATCAATTAAAATCTGTGTACTTCTAACGACAGTTTTAGGTAGTTTTTCACAACAGGTAATGGCACAAAATGAAGCTGAAAGCGAAACGGAAAGAGAAACCTCAAAAGAGTATGCCGAAGAGGAGGTATTACTAAATGAGGTGGTTGTGCAAACACAGCGTGTTCCTGCCGTCTATTCCCAGCAAGCTAGGGTAGTGAATGTCATCACAAAAGATCAAATCAAACAAGCTCCAGTTCAAAGTATCCAAGAACTATTAGAATATGTATCTGGAGTGGATATTCAACAAAGAGGCCCGATGGGTATACAGGCCGATATCAGTATCAGAGGAGGATCGTTCGACCAAGCATTGGTACTCTTAAACGGAGTAAATATCAATAACCCACAAACTGGACACCTTAATTTAAACCTCCCTGTAGATATCGAAAGCGTAGAAGCTGTAGAAATTCTTCAAGGGCCAGGTTCTAGAGTATTTGGCCCAAGTGCTTTTAGTGGTGCAATTAATATTATTACCAATAAAAGTAAAGAAAATAATATTTCATTGAATGCAATGGGTGGTGACTTTGGAACATATAAAGTTGCACTTTCAGGTACTTATAATTCAGGAAATATGACTCATTTTGTTTCTGTAAGTAATGGAGCAAGTGATGGATTTGCTCGTAATACAGATTATAATACAGAAACATACTATTACAATGGTAACCTACAGACTTATATAGGAGATTTAGATTTGCAAGTAGGGTATGGAAATAAAGCTTTTGGAGCTAGTACTTTTTACTCTGCAAATTTCCCAGATCAGTTTGAAGAAAACTCCTCTCTTTATACAAGTCTTAAGTTTACTTCTAATACAAAAGTAAAATTCTCTCCTTTAGTTTACTGGAATCGTAGTCAAGATAGATTCGAGTTGTTTAGAGACTTTAATAATGCTGCTGATTGGTATGTTGATCATAATTACCATATGACAGATGTTTATGGTACTAACTTATCAGCAGAATATGAATCTAAGTTTGGTATCACTGCTATTGGAGTTGATTTTAGGTCTGAAAATATTTTAAGTACTGTTTTAGGTACTGATATGGACGAGCCTAAAGAAATACCTGGAGAAGAATCATTATTTACTAAATCTGAGTCTAGACATAATATATCTACTTATTTCGAGCATAATTTATATCTAAATAAGTTTACCGCTTCTTTGGGAGTTATGGCTAACTGGAGTCAGAAATATGAAGGAGATTCATATACTTTCAATACTTTCCCAGGTGTAGATTTGGCTTATGATTTAGGAAAGGGCTATAGTGTTTTTGGTTCTGTGAATACAGCAATGAGACTTCCTACATTTACTGATATGTATTATTCGGGACCAACAGATCTAGGAAACCCTGATCTAGAAGCAGAAAAGTCGATTACTTTTGAAGGTGGATTCAAATTTGGTAAGTCCTCATTGAATGCAAGTATTTCAGCTTTTAATAGATTGGGAAAAAATATAATTGACTGGGTACAAACTGAAGAAGGTGGACAGTTTGTTGCAACAAACGTTCAAGAACTAGACACTAAAGGTTTTGATCTGTTTGTTCAGTATTCTCCTCAAATGGATTTTGGGAAGTCTATGCCAATTAGAAAGGTCACAATGACTTATACTTATCTAAATGTTGAGGCAAATGAGAGTGAAGAGGAAGTTTCTAAATACGTACTTTCAAATCTTCGTAATAAATTAGTACTTGGTCTAGATCATCAGATTTTCAGAAATCTATATGCAAATTGGCAAATCAACTATCAAGATAGAGCTTATAATACTTGGAGTTTGGAAGATCAAACAGAGAATCCTTTTGAACCTGTTTGGTTGATTGATGCTAGAGTTTATTATCAAAAAGATTTCTATACATTCTATGTTGAAGCATCGAATTTATTAGATGTCGATTATGTAGATTTTATTTCTGTCGAACAACCAGGAAGATGGATTAAAGCTGGTTTGAAATTAGATTTGAACTTATAATTCAAAAGCGATTTAAAATAAAAAACCGAATATGATCACTCATATTCGGTTTTTTTGATGCCTAAAGTTTCAACTACTCAGGGTTATTCTGATTTAGTTTTAACTTCGCTTTTAAGGCTTCAAGTTGAGGTGTAGAATTGCCAGTTCCAGGACCAATTGCTTTATTTATTTCATCATCAACACTTGTTTCAAGTGACGCGATATCTCCATAAGATTCTGCTAAAGCTTCTTTTTCTTCAACTTTTTGCTTCATTCTTTCTAGTAGATTAATTGTACTAGAAGAGTCAACATTGGCTAAAGTCTTATTCAATTTGGCAGAAGCTTCACTTACTTTAGCTCTAGCCTTAAGTGTTTTAGCTTCATTCTCCCATTTTGAAATTTGAGATTTGAGACTCTGAATATTCTGCTCCATTTTAGCAACTTGTCCCTCATTTTGAGAAAGCATTTTATGATGCGTTTGAGCAGCTGTCATAGCTTGTTCTTTTTTAGACAAACATTCAGATGCTAACCTATCCGCTTCTTCAGGAACTAATTGACCTGACTCTGCTTTTTGAAGAAGTAAGATTGCTTTACGTTCGTATTCTTCAGCTTTATCTTTGTTTGACTCATATTCTTTACGAGTTCTGATTGTCAAAGCTTTTACTTCAGCAAGCCCTTGCATACTCTTCGTAAGGTCTTGTTTTAAGTCTCTGATACCCTGTTCTGTCATTTTTACAGGGTCTTCCAATTTATCTAATGCGCTGTTCACTTCAGCTGATCCGATTCCAAATAAGCGTTTAAAAATTGACATATAGGAGTAAATTAATTTTTAGCAAATTCAAGTAATTTCTGATAGTACTCACCCATGAGTAAAGAAAGTGCATTAATACTTCCTTCTAGCTCATTTAGATCAAGATTTTCTAATTGTAGGGTATCTCTAAACAATAGTTTATTTCCTTCTTCATTAAGAGCAAATGCTCCGTGAACAATTTCTCTGTTCTTGATCAGAAGCTCTTTGAACATATCTTGAGAAGGTGTATTGATGTCGAAAAGCATCATCTCAATTACAAGAATTGGATCTTCGCAATCGACTACCAAATTTACAATACCATCGTCTTCTGAATCGATGATAAATAATTCTTCTTTTTGGTCTTCATGTTTAATATCAAAACCTAATTCAAGAAGGTAACCTTTTACTTTATCAAAATGAACACTCATTTTATAGGTATTATTTTATGAATAAAAAATATTGAAACTTATTGATCAATGAAATTAAGTTAGCTTCAAAATAATAAGATTAATATAAATCGTTATGACATTATAAAAGCAGTTTTAGATTTCCTTTTATAAGTCCTATTTTTATATCGTTTTCGTTGTATGTATACGAACGAATTTAGGATAGGTTATTCTTTAAATTTCATGTTCATAATTGACCAAGATGAACTTTAGCTTTTCATTATCGGACACTTTTTGTTGTTGTGATTATTTGTGCAAAACATTGAAAAATAAGGTGGTATAATCTTATGGTCTGTTTGTTGATATTGAATAGGGTGACTTTTTTAATGAATTGATATGCTAATACAAACTATAAATTTATCTAAGTCTTATTCAAATTATAATGTTGAAACATCTGGTATTCAAGATATTAATTTGACGATTAATCAAGGAGACTTTATTTCTATAATGGGACCTTCGGGTTGTGGAAAGTCGACACTTTTAAATTTATTAGGACTTTTAGATGCCCCAACAGAAGGTCAAATTCTTTATAAAGGAGAAGATGTAAGTACTTTTTCGCCTAAAAAAAGTGCATCATTCAGAAGAGACTATATCGGTTTTGTATTTCAAAACTTCAATCTAATTGATAGTTTGAATGTATATGAAAATATAGAATTACCTCTAGTTTATCAGAAAATTGCTCCTTCAGAAAGAAAAAGAAGGGTTCATCAAGTTATGGAGCGATTGAATATTCTGCATAAAGAGCCATTTTTTCCTAAACAAATTTCTGGAGGACAACAACAGCGTGTTGCTTTGGCTAGGGCAGTGGTTACAAAACCTGAACTTGTATTGGCAGATGAGCCAACTGGAAATTTAGATTCGGCAAGAGGGCAAGAGGTTATGGAATTACTAGCTGAATTGAATGAAAATGGAACAACTGTAGTAATGGTTACCCACTCTCAGTTTTGTTCAGATTATGCTCAGAAAGTATTACATCTTTTTGATGGTCAGTTAGTGACAGAAAATATTCATTTGGGGCGTTAAAATTAAAGGGTTTTGATTAAGAATTATCTGATTATAGCATACAGAAACTTATTGAAAAACAGGTTATACTATCTGATAAGTATACTTGGACTTTCTGTTGGTATAAGTTTTTTTGCATTACTATTACTTTTGGTGAAAAGAGAGTTGAGTTTTGACCAATTTCACTCAAAATCTGATCGTATTTATCGAGTAATAGAGGAAATAAATTCAGATAATTTTGGCGAACGTTCTTCAAGTTTACCGATTGGTTTTGCGCCATATTTAAAAGAAAATTATTCAAGTTATGTTGAGGATGTCGTAAGGCTGTATAACATGCAAGTTCCTCATCATACGGTTTCACTCGAAAAAGAAGATGCCCTTAAAAGTTATAATGAAGAACACCTCTACTTCGCAGATGAAAAGTTCTTTGATATTTTTGACTTTCCTATTGCTTATAAGCTCATACAGGAGCCTTTAAGAGGAAAAAATAATGTAGTTTTATCATATCAGAAGGCTAAAGAACTTTTTGGTGACCCACAATTAGCGTTAGGAGAGAAGATCTATTTTCAACAAATATATCCACTTAAAGTCGTCGCGGTACTAGAAAAGGAAACTTGGAAATCCCATCTCAAATTTGATTATCTCATTTCTTTTTCTTCGCTAAGAGACTTACAACCTGAGGTGTATAAGATGAAAGAATGGGTTTGGAATCCATGTTGGACATATATTCTTTTAAAAAAAGAGGTAGAACCTTATGATTTAGAGTTTTTCTTCCCCAATATCATCGAAAAAAAATTCCCTTCATTTTTACATTCTAATTTAGAATTAAGCTTACAGCCACTTACGGAGGTACATCTTGGTGAAAAATACGATTATGATTTAGCTCAGAAAGGAGATATTCAAAGTATTCTAATCTTTTTAGGAATCGCCTGTACGCTACTTTTTATATCGGCAATCAACTTCATAAATATGCAAGTGGCGATTGCCTCGCAACGTGTACAAGAGTTTGGAATTCGAAAGTCAGTAGGAGCTTACAGATCAGAGGTAATAGAACAATTCTTAGTTGAAGTACTTTTAGTGACTTTAATATCGGTACTTTTTGGTATGATGATTCTAGAAGTATTCACAGAAATGTGCATCTTCTTTGAGTTTGAATTTATCTCCATTTCCCAATATGATTTTGAATCACTAATGACATATATGGTCATTGCTGCCTTTACAGTTGGTGTTATATCTTCAATATATCCTACTTATGTGTTGAGTAATAATAAGCCTGCTGTTTTAATAGGTTCTCATATTTCGTGGGGGAGTAATCTTTTTTCTGAAATTTTAGTAATCACACAGTTCTGTATTTCCTTTTTCTTATTAGTAAGTGCTATTGTTGTCAAGTCTCAATTGGATTTTCTCGAAGATAAAGAGGTCGGTTTTGACCGTGAGAAGATATTGGTTATACCTATGTCAGATCTTAGGTATACCTATATGAACAACAAGTGGAAAAAGAAATCATTATATAAAAATCTGAAAGAAGGTTGGGAAGAGTCTAAAAGAGTTGAGTTTGTTACAGCTGTTGACGAGGTCGTCGGTCTAGGAGTACAAACTAGTAACTTTATGTTAGAAGGTTCTAAAGATATGGCTTTCCTTCCATTTGTGAGGGTGAATGACGACTTTATAGAGGCTTATGGATTTAATATAATAGCTGGTAGGAGTTTTAGAAAAAGAGCTGAGGAAAGGTTTTATGCGCTAATAGTAAATCGTAAGATGACTGAACTCTTAGGTTATGCTACTCCAGATGAAGCTATTGGTCATACATTGAAAATAAATCAACATGGCATAGAAGAAAAGATTGTGGGAGTAGTTGAAGATTTCCATTTTGAAAGCCTTCATAATGCTATAAAACCAATAGTTTTTGATCTGAACTTTGAGTTGAATCAACTTTCATATTGGACAAAGTACTTTGTTTTAAGAGTAAATAACCGAGATCAAGAAAAAGTTTATTCAG